>CAYNVT010000009.1:0-56287 GCA_964400685.1 uncultured Bacteriovoracaceae bacterium
AAGTATAACTATCTTGAGTTTATGTCAGCCCGGCAAAACTGCACATATCTGCGATTTATTCTAAAAAACTTAAAACTTATAATGTGCTGAAGATATCTGTACTTTTCTCCAGAGTACAGTGACTTCACGCCCGGGCCTTGTCCCTTCTGTCGATCACTTTTACGCCGGGTGTCTCTCCAAGCGATTTCTTTTCGACCAGCCTGACACGCGTCGATATGCCGATGGATGATGCGATCTTATCCTTTATTTCTTCGATGAGCGCCTGGTGCTTTTTGATTTCATCAAAAAAGCTGCTTTCCGAGACCTCGACATTGATCTTCATCTCGTCGATGGAGCCAGTCCTCTCGATGATTATCTGATAGTTCGGTTCAGTGCCTTCAACCTCTGACAACACCGCTCCCACCTGCGACGGGAAGACATTGACGCCCTTTATTATGAGCATATCGTCGGTCCGGCCCATGATGCGCGCCATCCTCTGCATGGTCCGGCCGCATTTGCATGTTCCAGGCAGCAGCCTCGATACATCCCGGGTCCTGTATCTTATTACAGGGAAGGCCTCTTTTGTGAGCGTCGTTATTACCACTTCTCCTGTTTCACCCGGATTTACCGGGTTAAGCGTAACGGGGTCGACGATTTCGACAAGGAAGTGGTCCTCCTGTATATGAAGGCCGTCCTTTTCAAGACATTCGCAGGCCACACCCGGTCCGATCACTTCGCTGAGCCCGTTGTTGTCGGTTGCAGTGATATGGAGCTTTTCCTCGATTTCCTTTCTTGTGGCTTCGGAGAAGGGTTCGCCGCCGAAAAGGCCGTACTTGAGTGACAGACTGCCCAGTCCTGTCCCTGACTTGTGAATGGTCTCGGCAATATGCATGGCATAACCCGGGGTGCAGACAAGTGCCGTAGTCCGGAAATCCTTCATGATCTTTATCTGGCGCGCTGTGTTGCCTGTTGATATCGGAATGACTGATGCGCCGATCTTCTCGGCGCCGTAATGCAGGCCGAAGCCGCCTGTGAGAAGGCTGTATCCGTATGCGATCTGGACGACGTCGTCCTTTGTCACGCCGCCTGCAGTAAGAAGCCTTGCAACAAGGTTTGACCATGTCTTAATATCATTCTTCGTGTAGCCGACAACAGCCGACATGTCGGACGATGCGTGTATCCTGACAACCTCGCGCAGAGGCACCGCGAACATGCCGTAAGGGTAGTTGTCCAGGATATCCTCCCTGGTCGTAAAGGGAAGGCTCTTCAGGTCGTCAAGGCTTTTAAAATCATCAGGGTCGATTTTCAGCTCGTCGAACTTTTTCCTGTAAAACGGCACATGCATGTAAACCCTGGACAATACAGCCTGAAGCTGTTCGAGCTGGAGCTGCTTTAATTCTTCCCTGTCCATCTTTTCCTGTTCAGGTTCAAAATACATATCGGCCTCCCGGTAATGATATTTTCGGGTTCATATTTTATATCTTCATTTCCGAATCCAGGTCCCTGCCGAGGTATGCCCTCTGGACATCCTTGTTTAAGAGCAGTTCCTGCGCATTTTCTTCAAGCATGATCCTGCCGGTTTCCAGAACATAGCCCCTGTCTGCAATTGAGAGCGCCATCTTTGCATTCTGTTCGACAAGGAGCACCGTATTCCCTTCATCCTTGAGCAGGCGTATTATTGAAAAGATATCCTTTACTATCAGGGGGGCAAGACCCATGGAAGGCTCGTCCATCATGATGAGCTTGGGCCTTGCCATAAGCGCCCTTCCTATGGCGAGCATCTGCTGCTCTCCTCCCGATAAGGTCCCTGCAAGCTGATTTTCGCGCTCGAGAAGCCTCGGGAACAGTGTGAATATGCGCTTAAGGTCTTCGTCGACTTCTTTTCTTTTCTTTCTCCTGTACTGCGGGTATGCCCCCAATAGAAGGTTTTCCCTGACCGTCATGGGCGCGAATACCTGCCTTCCTTCAGGCACGAGCGAACATCCCAGCATGACTACCTTTTCAGGCGTGAGCTTTGAGATGTCGGAATTTTCAAAAAGGATTTCACCTGATGAGGCCTTTATGAGCCCTGCTATTGTCTTTAAAAGAGTCGTTTTCCCGGCCCCGTTAGCGCCTATTATCGTGACGATTTCTCCCTTGGAGACGTGAATTGACAGGCGCCTCAGCACTTTAAGCCCGGAATAGCCGGATTCCATGTTCCTAAGCCTGAGCATCGTCCTCCCCCAGGTATACCCTTATGACTTCGGGATTCTTCTGAATCGCCAGAGGTATGTCGTCCGCTATCTTCTGGCCGTAGCTCAATACGAGGATTTCGTCCGAGATGTTCATGACAAGGCTCATGTCGTGCTCGACGATAAGGACGGTAATGCCCGTATCCCTGATCTTCATGATAAGCTTTGCCATTTCCGCTGTCTCCCTCATGTTGAGCCCTGCAGCAGGCTCATCCAGCAGAAGCAGTTTCGGTTCGCAGGCAAGCGCCCTGCCCAGTTCGACTATGCGCTGCTGGCCGTATGCAAGGCTTACTGCATTGACATTCGCGTATTCCTCAATGCCAAGGAAATTCATTATTTCAATGGATTTTTCTCTTATGGATTTCTCCTCTTTTCTTGTAGAGGGAAGGCTCAACATGCCCGAAATAAAGCCTGATCTGCTGTGGGTATGCCTGCCTACCATAATGTTTTCAATGGCTGACATTCCTGAAAAGAGCCTGATGTGCTGGAATGTGCGCGCCATTCCTAGACCTGCAACGATATAGGGTTTTGCGCACTGAATTTCATGACCATTGAACGTAATCCTGCCTGAATCCGGAAGGATTACGCCCGTAAGAAGGTTGAAGAGAGTGGTTTTGCCTGCGCCGTTCGGGCCGATTAAGGCCTTTATAGTACCTTCGCTCACGGTAAAACTGACGTCACCCACGGCCTGCAGGCCTCCGAAGCGCTTGTTGAGGTTGCTCGCTTCGAGAAGGTTCATGCCGGCGCCCCTTTTCTCTTTTTAAGGCGATTGAGCTTATCCGATATGCCGGTTAACAGGTCTTTGCGAAGAAGTCCGTCAGGGGCGAAGAGCATTATAACTATAAGTATCGCCCCGAAAACGGCATCGTCATATGAGCCCAGATAGCCCCTCAGCGAGAGGAAATTAAGCAGCACACCCATGAACAATGCGCCCCACAGGTTTGCCATGCCGCCTATGGCTACAATCGCCACATATCTTACCGATTTCATGATGGAGGCCTCCGATGGTCCTATGCCTCCGTTGAAATGCGTAAGGAACACGCCGCCTAATGAAGCCAGAGCTGCACTCAGGATAAATATCTTAAGTTTATACTGTGCGGTGTTTACACCCATTGCATTTGATGCATCCTCAGCCGCATGTATTGAGCGTAGTGCGCGGCCGACCCTTGAATGGATAAGGTTTGTAAGCAGAATCATGCTTATGATCACAAGTCCCCATGCAATATAATAATTCTCTATGCGGAGCGAAGATTTCCCGCTTACCTCGAGACCGGGCAAAAGATTGAATCCAGGTATGTCGGAAAGACCGTCAGCAGCGCCCAGAAAAGTAGTGGCAAGAACTATCTTGTATATTATCGTACCGAAACCGAGCGTTGCCATGGCGAGATAGTGCCCTTTGAGCTTTAGCACAGGCCTGCCGATTATCCAGGCGATGACAACGCTCAGGACGACAGCGGCGATGCAGGCCGCCCAAGGAGTCATGGTAAGAATGTCCATTTCGTAGAGGTCTTTGCGTAGAGTCAGCAATCCGATGCTGTTAAGAATTGCCACCAGGGGTTTTGCCTTGTAGGGCAGCAGGTTGAATGTTGTAAGGAAAGCGGAGGTGTAGCCTCCTATTGCAAAGAAACCGGCGTGCCCAAGTGATATCTGGCCTGTATATCCCATCAGAAGGGTAAGCCCTATTATGACCATGGAGTAATAGCCGGTCATTGTAAGCTGGGTCAGATATGGCGTTTTGCCTGTAAAGGACATCATGAGCTGAACTGTTATGACAAGCAAGGCCAGAAGGCTGATCTGAAAATACCTGCTTTTAAGCATCAGAACTCCTTCAGACGTGAGGTTTCGGCATTTCCGAACAGACCCGAAGGCCTCACGAAAAGTATCAGAAGGAGCAGAGTTATTGCTATGACGTCCTTGTAAGCCGTTGGCATTATCCATATTGAAAACGATTCCATGATGCCCAGAATCATACCTGCGGCAATGGCAGCTGAGCTGTTTCCGAGCCCGCCCAGGATTGCCACGGTGAATCCCTTGATTGCCAGACTGGTGCCGCTGTCATACTGGACATAGGTTATAGGGCATACGACGCATCCTGCAAGCGCTCCGAGACCTGCGCTCAATATGAAGGAGAGACTCACCATGTTTTTTGCATTGATTCCGCACAGCCTTGCCGCATCGCTGTTTGATGCGCAGGCCCTCATCTGCTTGCCTGCGAGTGTGTAGTTGAAAAAGAAGCTCAGAATTATAACCATTACCCCTGAGACTCCGATTACCCACAGCACCTGCGGCGAGACAAGCACACCCCCAAGGGATATTGTTGTGACGGCGGTGCCTGTAAAATAGGGCAGGGACCTGACGCCCGCCCCCCAGATATGAAGGGCGATCTCCCTTATCAGAATAGAGAGTCCGATGGTTATTATCGTGAGCCTCAGAACAGCCGGATTTTTAAGCCAGCGTATAAAAAGAATCTCGATGAGTGCGCCAATAATCATTGTAATGATGACTGCGCAGATGATTGCGGCAGGCAGCGGCATGTATTCATTAAGCGTAACTGCAGTCATGGCTCCCAGCATTACAAACTCGCCCTGCGCGAAATTGATTATCCCTGTGGCATTATAGATGATGTTGAAGCCGATGGCGACGATTGCGTAAATCGTGCCGTAGGTGATCCCTGCAATTATATACTGAAAAAAGGTTTCAATGCCCATGCCGTCAATCGGATAAAGGGATGAGGCCTCTTTGAAGCCTCATCCATGGTTATCGAGCTATTTCGTTTTTACCGGAGTATCCGGCAGAGGGACGAATTTTCCGTTTTTGACCGTAAGCATTACAAAAGAATCCATGTTGAGGCCGTTATGATCTGAGGGCGAGAAGTTGAAAATACCACCTGTCCCTACAAGGCCTTTCATGTTCTCTATTGTGCTGCGGAGCTTTTCCTTGTCTGTTCCGGCCTTTCTGATTGCCGAAACCAGTATTGCAAAGGCATCGTATGCATGGCCGCCGAATGTGCTGGCTTCTTCCTTATATCGGGCTTCATAATCCTTCTTGTACTTTAAAAGGACGGGTTTCTGCTTGTTGGTGTTCGGAAGGAGGTTGGCAATCAGGAGCCTGCCTGCCGGGAAGATTACGCCGTCCGCAGCAGGGCCTGCCGCTTTGACATAGTTTATGTTGCCGAAGCCGTGGCTCTGGAATATCGGGAATTTAGGCCCGAGTGCCTGTCTGGCGTTCTTTATGACTATTGACTGCGCAGGCTCTATCGACCAGTTGACAATGGCCTGGGCCCCTGCAGTCTTGACTTTTGTGATGACTGCCGACAGGTCGGTTGCTTCCTTGTCATAAACCTCGTTAGCGACGATCGCGATTCCGTACTGGGGAGCTATTGTTTCAAGCTGCTGTTTCCCTGCGTTGCCGAAGCCGGTATTGCTTGAAAGTATGGCTATTTTTTTGATTCCCATCCTGTTCATCTGGTAGAAAATTTTCATGGCTGCGAACCTGTCGTTCTGAGGCGTCTTGAATATGTATTTCTTTACAGGAACGACAATCGCTTCGGCGGCGGCGCAGGACATCAGTATGGTTTTGCCGTCTTCTGCAATGCCTTTAATTTTCATGGACTCGCCGCTGGTTGACGGGCCGATTATAGCGACGACCTTGTCTTCATCGATGAGCTGCTTTGCAAAAGAGATGGCCTTCTCCGGGCTTGCCGCCGAATCCTTGATTATGAGTTGTATCTTGCGTCCGTTGATGCCGCCCTGTTTGTTGATCTCGGCGGTCAGCATTTCAAGTGTGTTGGCCTCCGGTTTTCCGAGGTTGGCCGCAGGTCCGGTGACTCCCAGTATAGCCCCTATCTTGATGGGTTCGTTATTTGCCGCCGTTACTGGTACTGCAATCAGTGAGCATAAAAGAAAAGCTGCCAGAAATCTTAATCCTTTCATAATACCGCCTCCCCAGTTTCTTAATATTATTTTATCTGATATTGCCTTTGCTCAGGCCAGTTATTCATACATTTGCATCGGCTTCCGGTCAACAGTTATGAAAGAGAAATAATGATTTAGGCTGGAATAGAAGAATTGAATTCAAGGCGGTTCTGGAATACTATACTTGAGATATGAACTGTTTGCCTTTTAGAAGGGGGCCTTCATGAAACCTGGATTTGTCGTTCCGATATGGGAAAAGTTTGCGTACGGCGTGGGAGATTTCGGGATTAATGTCGTATTCACCGCAGTGAGTTTTTATCTCTTATATTTTGTCATCAACGTGACAGGTGTGCCCGCCGGGCTTGCAGGCAGCATATTCCTGGCAGTGAACATCTATAACGCCGTGTTGAACTTTATTGCAGGCATGATCTCCGACAAAACAGAGACAAGGTTCGGCAGGAGAAGGCCGTTCATACTTTTCGGCTCTTTACCGGTTTCTATCCTGTTCGTGCTGTTATGGGTCGTTCCGTTCAGCAGCCATGTGTCCAACATCATATATTTCGCGGTCATATATGTGCTTTATGTCACAATTTATACTTTCGTGGCGCTTCCATACAACTCGCTAATGCCGGAACTTTCACAGAACTATGACGAGCGTACGAGCATTTCGGGAATCAGGATGGGGCTCACTTTTGTAGGCAATCTCATAGGCGCCGCAGGGGTGGCTCTTATTGTCGACGAAATATACAAGGGCCGCGAGTTCTACAAAGAAAGCTATCCTGTCATGGGTCTGATAGGGGGAGCGGTTTTCCTTGTCTCTCTGCTGATAACATTTTTCTTCACAAAGGAGAGGGTGAAGTCTGAAGCCGAAGTCACGGGCGGCATGTTCAGGGTCATAGGTTCGATCATGAAACTCAGGGAATCCAGAATCGCCATTACCATGTTCATAACGAACCTTCTGGGATTCAATCTCATACAGTGCCTTTTCCTCTTCTATCTGAAAGATGTCCTTAAAATGCCTGAAAGCATGACCTACATACTCCTGGGACTGCCGCTGATCACCGCGGTTGTTGCTGCCCCTCTCTGGGTATATATAGGAGAGAAAAAGGGCAAAAAAACCGCCTTTTTCATAGCAATGGCCTATATGGTTATTGTCATGCTGAGCGCCCTTTTTCTGCCGCCTTCGAATGTAATGATGGCAGGCCTTTTGTGCGGTCTTGCAGGCATAGGAATTTCGGCGACACAGGTAATACCGTTTTCCATGATGCCCGATGTCATAGAATTCGACGAACTGTCAAACGGCGTCAGGAGGGAAGGGGTCTTTTACGGAGTCGCATTCTCGCTGCTGACTATCCTTACCGGCCTGGTGATATGGGCTGCATCCATGCTGATGGGCATATTCGGCTATGTGGAAAACAGCACGATGCCCCAGCCTCAAGCTGCTCTAACCTGCATAAGAATAATGATAGGCATAGGTCCCGGGATGTTCTTCATCATTTCAGCGATTTTTGTAAAGCTCCTGCCCATTACAAAGGAAAGCCATGAAGAGGTAAGGAGACTGCTCGAGGAAAGAAAGCAGGGAGAGTCCAAAAAAATGGAGAACACTTAAACTATCAGACTATGGGTAAACACACGCCGAATATTCTAAGGACAGGGCTTTTAGTTTTCCTTTGCGTGTTTACGATTGCAATAATTATTACCACCAGCGGCAACATGAAAACAGTCAGAGTCCTGGCATGGCGATCTCTTGAAAACTCTGCCCTCGCAATATCCACAGCAGCGGAGAGCACGCTTATTATGAAAGACATGACCCCGGGTGAGGCGTTCCGCAATATCCTTTCCGACCGTGTCGTTGCGTATGCATTTATTGCTGATTCAGGCGGTAAAATTCTTTTTCACACAAATCCTGCCCTTAAGGGCTCAGTCATGAACGGTTTTCTTCCGGAAAAACCAGATAGTCCTTCTGGCAGAAGGATTGTTCTGGGCACCGGAATCGAAGCTTATGAATATGTCTTTCCTCTCAAAACTTCAGGCAGTAAAAGCAGTTATCTGATCCTTGTCATGAACACGGCAGAGACTGAGAATATAATTTCCAATGCAGGCAGAATATGGTGGGCAGCAGGTGTTGTAATCCTGCTTTTATGGGTTTCTGGGATATTATTCGAGAGGATGGCATCCCGCTATATAAGGCTTCAGGCCGAGATCCAAAGACAGAGGGAATTAGGCATGGTAGGACAGATGACATCTGTTCTTGCTCATGAAATAAGAAATGCATTGGGCGGACTTAAAGGATATGCACAGTGGGTCGATGAAAAGACCGTTGGTTCTGACGAGAGGAAACAGGCGCTGGGTTTTATAATCGAAGGCTCGGACCGGATCGGCACACTGGTAAATGAGATGCTCCTTTTTTCAAGGGATGAGACCTACAGGCTCGAGAAAATAAATCTTTACAGACTTGTATCTGAAAGTCTCAGCGAGGCGCTCTCATCTTTCAACGGGAACAGTAATATTGCAATAGATGATGATATTTATGTGACTGCGGATGGGGAAAAGCTTAGAAGGGTGTTGCTGAACGGACTGATAAATGCGAGGGAATCCGTTTCGGATAAAGGTGAAATATCGGTTTCGGCAGGTATGAAAGGCTCAAGAGTAGAAATAAGGATTGAAGACAGTGGCAAGGGTCTGGGGGAAGAAGAGCTTGAAAAGGTCTTTACTCCGTTTTTCACAACGAAGACCAATGGAACAGGCCTGGGGCTTGCGTATGCCCGTAAGGTAATTAACGGTATGGGAGGCAGGATATCTCTTAAAAACAGGTCCGGGGCAAAAGGCGCTGTGCTCGTTATAAACATGCCGGGCGGAAAGGGGAATTGATATGGCTAAATCCATACTGGTAGTCGATGATGACAGGACGATAAGGTCTTTTATCTGCCTTATCCTCAGAGAACAGGGATATGACGTAGATGAAGCCGAAAACGGGAGCAAGGCGCTTGAACTGATAAAATCCGGCCCGTATGAGCTGGTGATAACCGACCTCAAAATGCCTGATATGAGCGGCATTGAACTGATGAAGGCGGGAAGGAACCACAGGAGTGATATGAGGTGGATGATAATCACTGCCTACGGTTCGATCAACAATGCAGTAGAGGCAATGAAACTTGGTGCTTCGGATTATCTGTCAAAGCCATTTTCCAGCCCTGATGAACTCAGGCATGTCGTAGGCAGGGTATTAAAAGACGTGGAGTCGGAACAGAGGATAAGCATTCTTGCAGAAGAAATCGGCAGAAACGCCCCTCCCTTTGATAAAATTTTTCTGGGCAGAAAGATGGAGGATATTAAAAAACTGGTAACAGATGTAGCACCAACGACTGCAACCGTACTGATTACCGGGCAGTCTGGAACGGGAAAGGAGCTGATAGCCAAATCAATCCACCAGATGAGCCCCAGAAAATCAAAGCCCTTCATTGCCGTTCACTGTGCGGCTTTATCAGAAACACTGCTTGAAAGCGAACTCTTCGGCCATGAAAAAGGCGCTTTTACAGGAGCTGCCAGTTTAAGGAAAGGCAGGTTTGAGCTGGCAGATACAGGCACGCTTTTTTTAGATGAGATAGGAGAGATTTCGCAGACAATACAGGTCAAGCTCCTGCGCGTTATTCAGGAAAGGACATTTGAGCGCGTCGGCGGGCACAGGCCGATTTCCATTGATGTCCGCATAATAACTTCAACAAACAGGGACCTGAAAAAGGAGGTTGATGAAGGCCGCTTCCGTGAAGACCTTTATTACAGGCTCAATGTATTCCCGGTGAAGCTTCCTGCCCTGATAGAAAGGCCGGAAGCAATCCTGCCGCTTGCCGAATACTTTCTTGCAAGATATTCCTCAGAGTTCGGCAAAAAAGTGAGCGGCTTTACCGAGGATGCTCTTGAGCTGCTCAAATCCTATCACTGGCCGGGCAATATCCGCGAACTTCAGAATGTTATTGAACGTGCAGTCATCCTGGCAGGAAATGAAATAGATGCACATCATCTCAAACTCGATGCGCCTCAAGAAGCAGAGCTGGCTTTAACCAAAGATAAAGCCCTGAAATCAATTGAGAGGGATGCTATTGTAAAGACACTTTCTCAAACTGGCGGGAACCGTAAGAAAACAGCGGATATCCTGGGTATTTCATTAAGGACACTTCAGTACAGGATAAAGGAATACGGATTATGAATTGTGCAAAGTGCAGAATCTGCACTTTGTATGCAGGATCTGCAGGTAAAATGAGTATTCCAAAGCAGTTGATTAACTTATTTAAACAGTTATATCATGTGGTTATATTGTTTTGATAACTTGGCATCCGCCTTGCTCTTATATGGGTATTACAAAAAAAAACCCATAAGGAGATAGTAAAGATGAAAAAGATGTTAATTGCGGCACTGATGGCAGTATTTATCGGCGGAACGGCACTTGTTGCGGACGATGCATTTGCACGACAAGGTAAAGGCGGTGCCGGAAAAGGAGCAGGTATCTGCAGGCAGACAACATCCTCCCAGCAGACGGCTGTAAAACAGAGATTGAGGGATGGGTCGTGTTTGAACAGGACAGCCTCAGCCAAAACATACCAGGCTAAAAGAGGAAATGCATATGGGCCAGGTGACGGCACAGGCAACAAAGGAACCGTACCGAAAGACGGTACCGGGTATGGTACAAAAAGCAGCAAATAATAATCAGGATGAATTTTGCGACAGGGCATTTCATGTCCTGTCCGTTATTGTCCTGATCATATTCATGTTCCCTTCAACACCTGTTTATGCTGACGAGGTGAACATGGTGTTGGAAAAAAGCGGGATACTGTATCCCGGCGGTTTTGACCTGAATACCCTTGGTGAAGTCAGGGGAAAAGTAAGGAATCTGACAGTGCCTCAGACCGGACCGGTATCTTTCGGTCTGACAGCTGAAAAGGATATCTATATAGTCCTTGCATCGCCTGCATGGTATTGGCGTCAGTCCGGGCTGGGTATGGTGGAAGGTGATAATGTATCGGTTAAAGGGTCAAAATCACTTGGAATGGACAGAAATCTTTACATCATAGCCCAGGATATTAGAAATGAAGCCACCGGGAAGATAATCACGCTACGCAATGAAGACGGCAAACCTCTCTGGTCGAATGCATCCCGCATGTCCGGTTCAGGCAGCAGGGGAAGCGCAATGCAGCATGGTGCGGGAAAGGCGGGTGTTTCCGGCGGACAAAAGAAGCGTGGGAAATGATTGCGAAATGAAAGGGAAATTAAATGCACATAAATATAAAGAAGGTATTTCTATTAATATCAATTCTATGTCTGGCATGCTGCACCGATCTGTTTGCCGGGGACTTCGAGGTTTATGTACGACCAGGGTATGATTCGAATGTGACAAGGTCTGTTGATGACCCGAAGGGGGACGGTTATTTAAACGGCAATATTTCATGGAACAGACAGGCCGATATCGAGAAAACTTTCGACTGGACTTTTACCGGGGTTCTTGATTCGACCGCCTATTTCAAGACGGCTGAAGAGGATTATGTCTCAGCATTGATATCTCCTGGACTCACATATACCTACGATGGGCGTTTCCAGATAAACATCTCGCCCTTGATCGAGGCATCTGCAGTAAAGGATACGAACCAATCGGAGATTTCACTGGGCGGAGGACTTTATTTTTCGCAGCAGCTGACATCCATGTTCTATACAGGCGAGTATGCAAGCTATGTATACAGCCGGGCAAAGGATGATATCTATTCACAAGACGAGATTTCTTTCGGTGCGTATTTCGGAGTAAACATTACGGATAAACTTTTTGCCGAGGCGGGTTATGAATATTCCTATGGGACCTCCTATCAGACGTCTTCCATCCCCACAGGCAAAGGCAGGGGCAAGGGTAAATACTCAACGGTTATGAACTATGATGTCTATCAGGAAACCGTCAATGAGCATGCATTGAGTCTTAATGCCGGGCTTGATCTGACGGATAAAATATTCACGATTGCAGGCTATACTTTTACTTATACTGACGGTGACATAGGCATCAGCCGCTCCAATGACATCTCGCTGGGCATCGGGTACAGGTTTTAAACGGGAAATCTCGAATTTATCGTCTGTTGCAGTCTGCGCAGATACCTGAGAGGTATACTTCGTGGTCTTCGAGAATAAAACCCGGTGGTGAAATGCCCGTCTTTTTCAAGGGGCAGCCCTCGAGCTGGTAAACTCTGTCGCATTTGTGGCAGTGGAAATGGTGGTGGTGGCTTTTTTCCTTCATTTCGTAAAGGTTGCCGAGCGCCGGGTGGGAGACGACCTTAAGCCATTCGCAATCTATAAGGATTTTCAGATTCCTGTAAACGGTAGCCTGGTTGAGCGATTTTATAGACTTCCTTCCTTTTCTCAGGATATCCTGAACGCTCAGGGGGGCTGCGCTTGAAGAAATGATCTCTTCAAGCAGTTTTCTCTGTGTTGTGTTCCTTTTATACATCCGTCAGCCTTTTAAATCTTATTGCGAAATGAATTGCATTAACAATTGACATGCTGATTGTTATTAATCATAATGCAAAAGCATTTGCAATAAGCGAATTTCCGGAGGCTTAATATGATTAAGATATTCGAAAAGAAAAGAGTCCTTTTTGTATGCATATCCCTTTTGTCTTTTATGATTTCCGGGGAGGCCTTTTCCGCCGATAAAAAGGTTAACATTCTTTGCACGACATTTCCCGTTTATCAGATAACCAGAAACGTGACTCAGGGCAGCGCCGGCGTAAAAGTGGAGCTGATGCTGCCTTCAACCCTGGGCTGTCCTCACGACTATTCACTGACGCCGAAAGACATGCAGAAAATTTCGAAGGCCGATGTTCTCGTGATAAACGGTCTCGGCATGGAGGAATTTCTTGGTGCGCCGATAAAAAGGGCGAACAGCCGCCTTGCTATCATTGACAGTTCGGCAGGCATCAGGAATCTGCTTGAATACACAGAAGGCGATCATGATGATATAAAAGGGCATCATGAAGAAAAGCATGAACACGGGCATCATCATGAAGGAATTAATCCTCATTTGTTTGCAAGTCCGCACATGTGCGCTCTCCTTGCCGAAAACATTGCCCTGGGGCTTTCCAAGGCCGATCCGAAAGGAGCCGGAATCTACATGAAAAACGCAAAGGCCTATAAGCTGAAAATGGACCGCCTGTCAGACGAGTTTACTTCTCAGGTTGGAAAGCTTAAGAACAGGAATATAGTTACACAGCACGGTGCGTTCGATTATCTTGCGCGTGATACGGGGCTCAGAATCGTTGCGGTACTTCAGTCTCACGCCGGCCAGGAGCCCTCCGCATCGGAGATGCTTTCTCTGGTAAAAAAGATAAAACAGTATGAGGCGGGGGCTATTTACTATGAACCGCAGTTCTCTTCCAAGACCCCTAAGGTTTTATCAAAAGAGGCAGGCATTCCGGCAGCAATGCTCGATCCGTGTGCAACAGGGCCTGAAAATGCAGGCCTTGATTATTATGA
Source organism: uncultured Bacteriovoracaceae bacterium (assembly GCA_964400685.1). Taxonomy (GTDB): domain Bacteria; phylum Desulfobacterota; class Desulfomonilia; order UBA1062; family UBA1062; genus DATCTV01. Next base: position 13,631 of record CAYNVT010000009.1, read on the forward strand.
AAGGGTTATGAGAAAAAATATCGTAACAATACAGAGGACGCTGGGAAGCAAGTAAAATGGACAGGCAATATCCACCGCACAGGCCGGCCATTGAACTGAGTGCCTTGAGTGTAAAAATGGGAGAGGTCTCTGTTCTTGAAGATATCAATGCGCGAGTACCTGAAGGAGAGTGCACGGCCATTATCGGCCCGAACGGGGCAGGCAAGACGACGCTCCTTTTAGCATTGCTCGGTGAGATAAAGTATTCAGGAAATATCCGTTTCAACTCAAACAGCCGTCCTCATGAGATAAGGATTGGCTATGTCCCGCAGCGGTTTTCCTTTGACAGAGGAATTCCCTTGAGCGTCGTCGAATTCCTGTCGATGGGGGTTCAGAAAAAACCGTTCTGGCTTGGAATAAATAGCAAGATGCGTGATAAGGCTGCTCAACTGCTTAATTCGGTCAAAGCGGAGCATCTTCTGAAAAGAAGGCTCGGGGCGCTATCGGGCGGCGAGATGCAGAGGGTTCTTCTTGCCCTGGCCATAGAAAGGGAGCCTGAGATACTCATTCTTGATGAACCGGATGCGGGTGTTGATATAAAGGGGGGCCAGGTTTTCTGCCATCTTCTCGAACATCTCAGGATGGAAAAGGGCTTCACCCAACTCATGGTGAGCCATGACCTCGGCATGGTCGCCTATCATGCAAGCCATGTAATATGCCTCAACAGGAGGGTGGTTGCAGAAGGTACGCCCAGGGACATATTCAATAAGGACATTCTTTTAGACATATTCGGTCCGCATATAGGCGCTCTCAGCTTCAAACCTGTAAAAGACGGTTGTGCCGAGTGTGATGAGGTCTCCGGCGGGGGGAATGCGAATGCCTGACCTGTCTGTTATTTATGACATTGTACCCATGTTGCTCCCTTTCGAATGCATGGAGGCGAGATTCATGCAGCAGGCATTTATCGGGCTTTTGCTTCTGTCGCCGATAGCTGCTGTCATGGGCATACAGGTCGTAAATTTCAGGATGGCGTTTTTTACTGATGCAATCAGTCATTCGGCCTTTGCCGGTGTTGCCATAGGGTTGATCGCTTCACTTGATCCTTCTCTAACAATGGTATTCTTTGCTGTCTTGGTGGGCATTGCAATAACGGCGCTTCAGCGGAAGAGCTCTCTTTCCATGGACACTGTTGTGGGCGTTATCTTTTCAGCCGTTGTCGCCTTCGGGATAGCTATTGTCAGCCGTGATCGAAGTGTTGTTCGCGACATGCAGCTTTTCCTGTACGGCGACATACTGACCATAAGCACGGCCGATATACTCATGCTTGCAGCACTTGCGCTTGTAATAATTATATTCATCGGACTGGGATATAACCTCCTGTTCTATATCGGCCTCAACCATGCCCTTGCCAGGGCGCACCGGATAAAAGTTGCATTTTATCAGTACATGTATGCGGCGCTTCTTTCAGTTGTGGTCATCTTTTCAGTCAGGGCCGTGGGGGTGCTGCTTGTAACGGCCCTGCTCATAGTGCCGGCCGCGGCGGCAAGAAATCTCTCGCGTACGGCCGGCTCCATGTTCTGGTGGGCCATACTGATAAGCGTGACATCGGCTGCGGCAGGTCTCGTGATATCCGCCCAGGAATGGGCATATACTGCTACCGGTGCTACAGTCATACTGGTTGCATTCGCCTGGTTTATCATAAGCGCAATCATTGCTTACCTGACGGGGGATTCATTAAGGTCGTGATGGTGCGAGTAAATTTGTGTGAATTCACATGTGACGTAACACCTTTTCGTTTACAACCTGTGTTAAATCCTATAGATAGCCTTCATGCCAGATTATGAATATATCCCGTATCCGAACCCTGACGTGATTTATCAGGATGAAGATGATGGCTGGGCCGTTCTTGTCAATATGGACACCGGCAATTCTATTGCCGTTAACAACACCGGGAAATTCATATGGAAAGCAGCGGACGGCAGGAAGAGCGTAGGTCAGATAATCAGTCATATTAAAGAAACCTTTTCGGGTGTGCCTGAGAATATCGACAGGGATGTTGCTGAACTTGTCGGGAATCTAAAAGCAAACGGCTTCTTCGGATGCAGGGTGAAGTGCTGATGTTTATAAGGAAATTTCTTTCAAACTGACCATTCGGAAAGCCTGTTAGAATAAGTTATGATTCATTTAAACAAGAAGATTGACTTTTTTTTCATTTGAGTAATGAGATAAAAAATAATTTTCATGACTGCTGATTGAAAACAAGGAGATTGAGATGGCAACAGAAAAAAAGAATATCGATGATTCAAGGCCGGTTTACGAAGCGCCGAAGGTAATGAAACTGGATGGCGTCAGGGATTCTATTGGAGCTTTTTGCACTCCGGGTTCAGGTGCAACAGATGATTGTAATCCTGGTAGTAATGCTACGCTCTGGTGCGGCGCTAATGGTAATAGTGCTGATACCCGGTGTCAATTCTCTGGTATCTCCGCCAGTGGTGTTTGCAATGAAGCTGGAAACGGAGTGGTATGATTGAATGAAATATCAGGCAAACCCGAATGTTTCTTTCCGTGATGAGGGTGAGGAGGGCGCCGTCCTCTATAACCCTGATATGGACTTGAGCACCATAATGAATGCAACAGGCGGGCTCATCTGGGGCTTTATCGAAAAGCCCCGGACGCTCGATGAAATAGCCGCTTTTCTTGTAAAAAGCTTCAGCGCCGTCGAACCTGAAACCGCGAAGGCCGATGCCGAGAGTTTCGTAAAGATGCTTGGAGAAAATTTTATCAATGAAGTCCCCTGAGAGATATCCCGGAATACTATCCGCCCCCCGGGAACTCGACATAGGCCTTACCGGAAAATGCAACCTAAAATGCCGCTACTGCTTTTATGCAGAGAGCATGGAAAAGGCGGGAGACCTTCCGACCTCAGACTGGCTTGCTTTTTTCAGGGAAGCTGGCATTCTCGGCGTTCAGAAGGTATGCCTGAGCGGAGGCGAGGTTTTTGTCAGAAAAGACCTGTTCGAACTCATCGATGGTGTTATCGATAACAGGATGCGCTACAGCATACTTTCAAACGGCACCCTGATCGATGAAAATGTTCTTGCCGGATTCTCAAAAGGAAAGCGAAGATTGAGGCTCGATTCCATCCAGATTTCCATTGACGGTTCTTGCGCAGAAATTCATGACAGGAGCAGGCCGCCCAGGAGCTTTGAAAGGGCCATAAGCGCACTCAGGCTGCTAAAGGAAAACGGTTTTCCAGTCACAGTCAGGGTTACCATAAACCGCCACAATATAGATGACCTCGAAAACATCGCGACACTTCTTCTCGATGACGTGGGTCTGCCAGGGTTCAGCACGAACGAGGCCGACTATATGGGGAGCGCACGCTGCAGCGGCCAGGATATCATATTGACCGAGGATGAGAGGAAGAGGGCTATGGCTGCGCTTGTCGCGATCAATGAAAGATACGGAGGACGTATTGGCGCGCAGGCCGGTCCGCTTTCCAGGGCCAGGATGATGAGGGAGATATCGGAAAGGCTTGAAAGAGGGGAGACCTCGATGAAAGGCAGAGGCACATTCTGTTCCTGCGGGGGCGTCTTCAGTAAAATGGCTGTTTTACATGACGGGACATATGTCCCGTGCAACATGCTGCCAACTCTTGTCATGGGAAAGATGGGGGAGGTTTCACTCAGAGAGGTCTGGCAGACTCACCCGAACATAAATATTGTGAGGGAGCGCCGCAAAATTCCCATAACCGAGGCCGAAGAGTGCCGGGGTTGTGAATATGCAGGCTTCTGCACCGGAGGGTGTCCGGGTACCGTTATGTCGAAGACCGGCATGTTGAACTCCATAGACCCGCTGGTATGCTATAAGAAATATCTTGATGAGGTTAAGGATGACTGATTTGTGTGACTGCAGTGAACTGGATAATTTAAACAGTCTGGTAAAGCCGGACCTGCCCGAAGGCGTGCCGCCTCTGCGTTCATTCTATCTCTACATGTCTGACACCTGCAATTTGAGGTGCAGGCACTGCTGGATAACGCCCGCTTTTGCAGACGGAAAACCGTTGCCCGGCGAAGTGGTGGATATTGAACTTTTAAGGCAGGCGGTAACAGAGGCTAAACCGCTCGGTCTGAGCTCGGCCAAACTCACAGGCGGAGAGCCCATGGTGCATCCCGGGTTCAGGGAGATTGCCAGGATGCTTTCCGAAGAAGGCCTTGGGCTTAACATGGAGACCAACGGCACCCTGATAGATGATGATATGGCCCGGTTCCTGAAAGATGAGACGAAGATAGATTTTATATCCATAAGCCTGGACAGCATCGATGAAAGTTCCCATGACAGGTTCAGGGGCGTCAAAGGCGCATACAGGGCGGCTCTGAATGGTCTTAGGTGCCTGGTGGATGCGGGCTATAAGAATGTGCAGATCATCATGTCGCCGCATAAGGGCAACGTCGGTGAGGTTGAGGAACTCGTCAAACTGGCGGCATCCAAGGGTGCGGGCTCGGTAAAACTCAATCCTGTTACGAACAACGGCCGCGGCAGCCTCATGCACGAGAGGAATGAAACCCTTTCAATTAAGGAGATTCTGGAACTTTCAGATTACGTGAGGGGGCCCTTGAAAAAATCATCATCTATACCTGTGATACTAAATATACCGCTTTCCCTGAGACCTCTCAAGGAACTGGTTGCAAACGCCAATGCTGGCGATTGCGGGGTTGACCACATACTCGGCATCCTGGGTTCGGGAACAGTCGCTTTGTGCGGCATAGGCAGGACCATGCCCGAACTTGTCTACGGCAGACTGGGACAGAATTCGATAAGGGATATATGGCTCAATCATCCGGCTATTGTGAAACTCAGAAATGATCTCATGGATTTCGAAAACTATCCGGAGCTCTGCCGCAACTGCATATTCATGCGCAAGTGCCGTACAGGCTGCGTGGTGCAGAACTATTCGAATTTCGGCAAGCTTATCTGGCCGAGTGCCATGTGCATCGATGCGCAGAATAATGGAAGATTTTCCCAATCGAGAAAAAAAGGCCGCTGATTTAAGCAATCCCATGTGCAATGAATTCGACCGATAAAAATCCAATTTTGAAACTAACGGAAACGCTCCGATATACAATAGTCGCAACAGATAAAGAATCAGAAGCGTTCGTTGATAAGCTGGCAGAAATCATGCAGCTTGAACGCGGCGAAGAAACAGGCAGAAAAATCCTTGTATGCGTCAAGGAGCATGAAAGGGGCGAAAAAAAGCTCATTATCCCGGAAGATGCCGGAGAGCCGATCCTCTGCATACTCAATGAGGCAGATAATGATGAGATGTTCAATATACAGGTGGAGAGGATAGCCAGGGCTGTGGTTGTCGATGCCACAAATAAAGGCGGTATGCTGATTCACGGGGCCTTGTGTTCGCTGCGCGGTTCCGGAGTGATTATGGCCGGACCGGGAACTGTCGGCAAGTCTACGGCAAGCAGGAGGTTGCCCGAGCCATGGATTTCTTTCTGCGACGATGCGACAATTATCCTGCCTGACGGCAATGGCGGTTTCAGCGCCAACCCATGGCCCACATGGAGCAGGTTTTATATGCAGGGGCCTGGCGGAAGCTGGAAGGTGGAGGAGAAAATTCCTCTTAAAGCAATATTTTTTCTGGAACAGTCGCCGGATGATTCAGTAAGACCGCTTGACAAGGTGCATGCCAAGACCATGATAATCGACACTCTCGAACATGTCAGCCGTTCGAATATTCTTACCGCCAGAGAAAAAGAGGATATGGTTAAAAACTTCATCAGGAGAGCCAACTCTCTGGCAGGGTCTGTCCCTGCCTTCAAGCTTCATGTCAGCCTTACGGGTGAATTTTTCAAGGAGATGGAAAAGGTCCTTTTGTCTATGACCGGGCACCGGGAAAAGACGGCCAATAATGATATCAGAACTTCTGAAAAATGTATTATTCACAAAAACAAGCATGAAAGCCCCTTGCATTTCGTCTATCGGGGTGTAAGCATGAACCCTTCATTTATAGAACCCGAGATGATTACCGTAATTCCTTATACAGATGCGGCGATAAGAAAAGGCGATGTGATTTGCTTTAAGACTGACGCAAATGAAAATGTAATTGTCCACAGGGTTATCGGTATAAAAGGCTCCAGGATACAGACAAAAGGCGATAACAATGCCGCTCCCGATCCATATGCAATTGAAAAGAAAGATATTATCGGCCGCGTTCATGAGTCGAGAAGGGATGGCCGGTTGCGCAAAATTCATGGTGGTGCCATTGGTATTGCGGTCATGCATCTCGCAAAGATACGCAAACCGGCAGTGATTTTTACAACAGGAATGCTTCATAACGCCTACCGGTTCATATCTCGTACAGGCATCATGAGAAGGCTTCTGCCTGAGAGCAGACAAATAGAAGTCGCAGTATTCGAAAGGAAAAACATCAGATATCCGAAGATTATTTTTTCAGGCAGGACAATAGGCAGATATGACCAGAAAGAGAAAAGATGGAATATAAAGCGGCCATACAGAATATTTCTTGACGAATCCAGGCTGCCAGATTTCAGGCGTCCATCGAGGCTCAAGAAGGAAGAATAATAAAGATTCAGTTCATAAGAATAGAAATGTAACACATCACTCAAACCACATTATCTTTATTACCGGAGACAATAAGCACTTGAAATGTTATGAGCATATGCTTATAATAAATTTTAAGGGAGATCGATGTGTCCAGACCCAAGTGCTCAAGAAACATAGGTTTGATGCCTGAGAATACATGCTTTAAACCAGTTGGGGTGAAGGCTTCTTCCCGGGAAAAGGTTCAGCTGACCCTGGATGAATTCGAGGCTGTCAGACTTGCGCACTACGAAGGCATGTATCAGGAACAGGCAGCGGCCATGATGAATGTGTCCCGTCCGACATTCGGGAGGATAATCGAATCGGCTCAACATAAAATCGCTGATTTTCTGATAAACGGCAAGGTCATCAGAATAACCGGGGGTGATATTTTCATCATCAAGGAAGGAATGAATCCGTGTGAAAACTGCAAAAGGGCATCAGCTCAATGTGAGGATATGAATGATGGCAAAAGATGTCCCTACTGCAGAAAGAATATCAATAAATCATAAGGAGAGGAAAATGAAAGTTGCATTACCATCGAGACAGAACAGGATAGATGAACACTTCGGCCATTGCGAGTATTTCACTGTTTTTACAGTGGATGAGAAGAATGCAATAGTGTCACAGGAAATTGTCAGTTCTCCGGCAGGCTGCGGCTGCAGGTCCAACATCGCCGGAACACTCAATCAGATGGGTGTGACCCTCATGCTTGCAGGTAATATGGGTCAGGGTGCAGTCAATGTGCTGAACAGCGTCGGGATTGATGTGGTGAGGGGCTGTTCCGGCGATGTAAAAGAGGTGATGCTGGCCTGGCTTTCGGGAAACCTCAGGGATTCGGGAGTTGCATGCGAACTCCACGAGCAAGGATGCCACGAGCATTAAAGATTTCAGGGTGCAGGTTTCAAGGGATCTGAGATGAAGACTAAAGGTAAAACACCGTCAGAATTGACTGGCAGCAGGCAGGAAGCAACCCAGTCAATACTGGAGAGCATCTCCGACGGTGTTTTCACCGTGAATGAGAACTGGACAATAACTTCATTCAACAGGGCGGCTGAAAATATAACCGGAGTGTCGCGGACCGACGCTATTGGAAAAAGCTGCTCGGACGTCTTCCGCTCCAGCATGTGCGAATCCGAATGCGCCTTGAAAAAGACCCTTAAATCGGGCAAACCTGTTATCGGAAAGTCAGGGTATATAATTAATTCAAAAGGCGACAAGGTTCCGATAAGCGTCTCAACTGCAATGTTCAAGAATGAAAAAGGCGAGGTTATCGGGGGAGCTGAAACATTCAGGGACCTGAGCGAGATTGAAAGTCTGAGGCGCGAGGTCGAAGGCAGATTCAAAATTGGCGATATAATCAGCCATTCACCCCTGATGCACAAAATATTTGAAGTGCTGCCGGCGATTGCATCAAGCCCCAGCACGGTACTTCTTCTAGGAGAAACAGGTACCGGGAAAGAGCTCATAGCAAGAACGATACATTCATTGAGCTTCAGGAAAAGCAGCCCCTTCATTGCAGTGAATTGTGCGGCTCTTCCTGACAATCTTCTTGAATCCGAGCTGTTCGGATATAAGGCCGGCGCCTTTACAGGGGCTACAAGAGACAAGCCGGGAAGATTCGCCCTGGCAAGGACGGGAACCATTTTCCTCGATGAAATCGGCGACATTTCTCCTGCATTACAGGTAAGGCTTTTAAGGGTGCTTCAGGACAGGACATTTGAACCCCTTGGTTCAACCAGGCCTGAAAAGACCGATGCAAGGGTCATTGTCGCAACCAACAGAGACCTCTCAGCGCTTACAAAACAGGGAATATTCCGGGAGGACCTGTATTACAGGGTGAATGTGGTCAGGCTTGAACTGCCGCCGCTCAGACGCAGAAAGGAAGACATACCACTTCTTGCAGAGGAATTCATCAAACGGTTCAATCTGATCCAGAACAAGAAAATCGAAGGCATAACTCCTGAAGCCATATCCCTGCTCATGGCTCATGACTGGCCGGGAAACGTCAGAGAACTGGAAAACGTCATTGAGAGGGTGTTCATTACCTGCGCTAAAGGTCAGATTGCCATAGAACATATCCAGTCGGAATTTATGCAGGAGCAGGAAAAAACATCATATATTAATGACATAAGGACAACAAGGAATATTCTTGAGGCGGAAACAATAAGGAAAGTCCTTGAGAAGACTTCTTACAACAGGCTGAAAACCGCCAGAGAGCTAGGTATACATAAAAGTACGCTGTTCAGAAAAATAAAAAGCCTGAAAATCACAATTCCCGAGAGATAGAAACAGCAGTCGCATAATTGCAACTATAAATCTCGAATCAGTATGCAAATTTGCGACCTTAAAATAACAAAACTGATATTCTCGGATTATCTAAGCACCTGATTTAATATTAATTTGCTGAGAAATCATCAGGCAATACCATCTGGCATGAAATATGAAGTATTGAAATCATGATTATCAAAGCAGCATTCACTGTATGGAACGGAAGGATAGCGCCGGTGTTCGATGTAGCGCAAAAAGTGTTGATTGTAAGCGCGGAAAACGGTCGAATCCTGGATCAGAAAACTGAAGATATAAGGTCCATTGAGGTGAATGAAAGGGCTCAGTGGCTAAAGGATTCATCTGTAACAACTCTTATTTGCGGCGCGATATCAAGACCCCTTGAAAGGACAATAGAATCTCTCGGTATAAAGGTAATCGGGTTTGTTTCGGGCGACAGCACGGAGGTGATTGAAGCCTGGCTCAGGAATGAAAATCTTCACGAACAATTCGTAATGCCGGGCTGCATGTGCAGATACCGGAACAGAAACAGAGCAAGAGGTTCAGACGGGAGGATGAGAAGATGCCGTATGGATTAGGAAGAATGATGCGTACAAGGTTAAGAGGCGGTGGCATGCCGGGGTGTCCGGGAAACAGGCTTCCTATGGGAAGGGGCATTCTTGGAACAGCAATCAGTATTGCAGCAGGTCTGGCGTTGAATGATCTTTCGAATCCGGACGGGCTTATCAGGAGTAGTGCCAGGAAGCTTCTCTCAAAAGGGAATAGTTATCTGGCGAAAAATGACGCTACAAAGCTTATTACAAAAGAATAGGCAGGAGGAACAAATCATGCCGAGAGGCGACGGAACCGGACCAATGGGAATGGGTGGCGGTGGTAGAGGTGGCAGAGGCAGGGGCCAGGGTAATCAGGGTAGAGGCGCAATGAATTATGCTGCAAACCAGGGTTATTGCGTTTGTCCTCAATGCGGTGAAAAAGAAATCCATCAACGGGGTGTCCCTTGCGTACAGCGCACATGCCCCAAATGTGGAACAGCAATGATAAGACAATAAAGGAGGAAAAGAAAATGCCAAGAGGTGACGGAACCGGACCAATGGGAATGGGTTCAATGACAGGAAGGGCCTTTGGATATTGCGTGGGTTTTAATAAGCCGGGATACGCCAATCCGGCCGGAGCAGGAAGAAGGGGTTTTAATTGCGGTAGAGGTTTTTATGGAGGCGGACACGGACACAGGAACATGTATTATGCAACAGGTCTTCCTGGATGGATGAGAGGACAGGGCCCGGCTCACTTTCAGGTAAATCTTTCCCCTGAAGAAGAGGCAGGCAGACTGAAATTATTGGAGACTTCCATGATCAAAGAATTGGAGGAGATCAGGAAACGCATCAGCGAACTTGAAAAATCTTAAACATAAAAGGAAATGATATGAAGATAGCGATATCGGCACAGGGTGAAGGACTGTCTGCAAAACTTGATCCGAGGTTCGGAAGGGCCCGGAAGTTTGTCATTTTTGATGAAGGCACCAGTGAGGTATCTTCGATCGACAATGCCCAGAATCTGAATGCAGCACAGGGTGCAGGGATACAGGCCGCACAGACGGTATCAAGATCCGGGGCGAAGATCCTGATAACCGGTCACTGCGGTCCCAAGGCTTTCAGTGCGTTAACTGCCGCCGGAATAAAGATTTACACTGCGCCTGAGATAAATGTAGGCGAAGCGATAGAACTATACAAAAAGGGACTCCTTGCTCAAGCAGCAGGCGCTGATGTTGAAGGGCACTGGTGATTCGATTTTGAAAACATATATTGAATGCATCCCATGCCTGTTGAGGCAGACGAGTGATGCACTTGCCATGTCGGATATTGAAGATGCTTTAAAGCACAGTGTCATGAGAGATGTGTTGAAGGCAATGGCGGAGATGCCGTTCGATGCGCCGCCGCCTTACCTGGCGGGAATGGTTCATCGCCGGATAAGAGAGCTGACAGGAATAAAAGATCCCTATGCATCAGTGAAGAAGAAGGCCACAAACACTGCACTCGGCATGATCAGATCTGTCTCAAAAGTGATACTTAAATCAATGGATCCTTTTGAAGCGGCTGTCAGGTTTTCAATAGCAGGAAACATACTCGACTTCGGGGCTTTCACAAGGATCGATAAAGAGAAAATCGAAAGAACGGTAAAGGGCGCTCTGCTGAACGATATTGACGCAAAATGCGTGCGCGAGCTCAAGTCAAAGACGTCATCGGCAAAGTCCATTCTTTTTATTGGAGACAATGCAGGGGAGACTGTTTTTGATTCTCTCCTTATTGAACGGCTGCCTGCAAAGGCTCTCCGGTATGCTGTCAAGAGCGGACCGGTAATAAACGATGCGACATGTGATGATGCACTAGCCGCAGGTATCGACAAGTCATCTGAAATAATAGAAACAGGCTCCGACATGCCCGGGACCATCCTTGAAGATTGCAGCCCCGATTTTTTGCGGATATTCAACGAATCGGATGTTGTAATTGCCAAAGGACAGGCGAATTATGAAACGCTCGAAGGCTGCAGCCGTGAGGTGTTTCATCTGATGCAGGTAAAATGCCCGGTCATTGCAAGAGATACCGGGTTTCCTGCAGGAACATGGATTGCAGCTAAAAACAGGGATATGCATGTATTATCGAGGGAGGCCCGTGGATGAACGATATGCAAAGAAAAGGAATTATCTTCAAGCCGATAGGATATGTCAGAAGCCCTCATACCGACCCCAAGCTTACTCCCATACAGCCATGCTATTCGGAAGGGGCGGAGGGCTCAATCGAGATATTCAAAGAATACGAGGATGGACTGACCGATATTGAAGGGTTCTCTCACATAATCGTCATTTACCATTTCAACAGGGCCGAGCCTGTAAAGCTCAAAGTCAGGCCTTTCCTGGAGGATAAAGAGCATGGTGTTTTTTCAACCAGACACCCGTCAAGGCCTAACCCCATAGGGATGAGCGTTCTAAGGCTGCTCAAAAGAGAGGGGTCGATACTTCACGTTTCTGGTGTAGACATGCTGGACAGAACCCCGGTGCTTGATGTCAAACCGTATGTCAAAAGGTTTGATTTCGTCGAAGCCGATTCAAACGGCTGGCAGGATTCGGTCCCCGAAGAAACAGCGCAAAAGCTCGGCAGGCGTGCCGGGAAAATGAAATAGATAACGGGAGTCAACAGATGCCGACATACGATTATATCTGTAAGTCATGTGGTTTGAGGTTTGAAGTCTTCCGATCAATGAGTGACAGTTCGCCTGTTGAATGCGGCATATGCAGAGGTGCGGCCGTAAAGGCGCCGGCAACTACTGGAGGCATAATAATGAACAAAGGTTCAGGCTGCTCTTACGAATCCACGGGCACGACATGCTGCGGCGCGAAACAGCGATGCGGAAAGGATTCCTGCGGGAAATAGGCCGGATTATGAAGATAGCAGTAGCTTCAGGAAAGGGCGGGACAGGAAAAACAACGATAGCCGTAGGGCTCGCGCTTGCAGCTTCAGGTGAAGTCAAGGTGCTTGACTGTGATGTCGAGGCGCCCAACTGCCATATATTTCTGAAGCCGCAAATCATCTGCAGCAAAGAAGTGAGCGTACCTGTTCCCGTACTTGATGAATCATTGTGCGACGGCTGCGGAAAATGCGGTGATGTATGCGAATACAGGGCGATAGCTGTTATTTCGAAGAAGCCCATGATATTCAGTGAACTCTGCCATGGCTGCGGTGCTTGCACCTATATATGTCCCCGGTATGCATTGACAGAAAGCCAACGGAATATCGGGATTATCGAAAAAGGAAATTCCATGAATATCGGGTTTGTGCACGGCCGTTTGAATATCGGAGAACCAATGTCGCCCCCTCTTATTAAAGCTGTCAGGAAAGAGGGAACAGAAGGGCTTACAATTATCGACTGTCCGCCCGGAACATCCTGTCCTGTTGTGACTGCCGTGACAGGCTCCGACTATGTGATCCTGGTAACCGAACCGACACCTTTCGGTCTCAATGACCTGAAGCTTGCCGTTGAGATGCTTGATGAAATGGATATCCCGTATGGGGTCGTAATAAACAAGGCAGGTACAGGAGATAAATGCGTGAAGGACTTCTGTTTGAACGCCAGTATAGATGTTCTTTCGGAAATACCTGACAACAGAAGGGCTGCTGAGGCTTATTCGCAAGGCCTGCCGATGTCTGAAACCGTGCCTGAGTTCAGAAGTTGTTTTGAGAAAGTCCTTCAGGCGGTCACGGAAAATAAATTAAATGCAAAAGAATATTGAATACATATTCGGCCCGGTTCCTTCAAGAAGACTCGGCTACTCGCTGGGTGTTGATATAATGCCGTTCAAGACATGCACATATGACTGCATCTATTGCCAGCTGGGACCGACAACATTGAAGACGGTTGAAAGAAAAGAATATATACCTCCGGCAGGGATAATAAACAGGCTTGAAAATAAGCTTTCATCGGGTGTGAGGGCTGATTTTGTAACGATAACGGGATCAGGCGAACCCACACTCAATTCAGGAATCGGCGGGTTGATAAAAGAGATCAAAAAGATTACTGACATTCCTGTTGCCGTGCTTACCAACGGTTCGCTCCTTTTCCTTAAGGAAGTCAGAGAGTCACTGATGGGTGCGGACCTTGTTCTGCCTTCGCTTGATGCCGGAGATGAAGAGGCTTTCATAAGTGTCAACCGCCCTCACCGGGGAATAGAATTCAGCCGGATGGCAGAAGGCCTGAAGGATTTCTGCAGAGAGTTCAAAGGACGTACCTGGCTTGAAGTCTTTCTGGTTAATGAATTCAATGCTGATGATGAAAATATAAGCAGGATCATTCTTCAGACCGGGAAGATAAAACCCGGCAGAATACAGCTCAATACCTGCGACAGGCCTTCGGCGAGCATGAATATACATCCGGTATGCAGCAGGCGGCTTAGTCATATATTGAGCATGTTCGGAGACAATGCAGAGATAATCACTCAATCATTTCATGAACCTGTAAAGTGCGAGGATGACAGCAGACAGTTTGAGTCTGAAATCCTGAACCTGATAAAGAGAAGGCCCTGCAGGCTGGCTGATTTATCTCTTTCAACAGGGCTCGATCCGAATGAAATTGTTAAGATAACCGATGCGATCATAAAACAGGGCCTGATATCGACAGAAATTTCCGAAAACGGATTTTTCTACAAATACACCGGAGCCGACCGAACATGAAAGAACTTGTTGTCATAAGCGGTAAAGGGGGGACAGGCAAAACCAGTGTCCTGGCGTCCTTCGCCTCTCTTGCGGGAAAGGCCGTGACAGCCGACTGCGATGTGGATGCAGCTGACCTGCATCTGCTTCTAAAGCCTGAGAAAACACGGTCAGATGATTTTATAAGCGGCAGAAAGGCATCGATTGACGTTGAAAAATGCACTCTTTGCAGAGAATGTTTCAGATTGTGCAGGTTCGATGCTGTAAAGGAAAAAAGAGACGGCAAAGGCTATTTTATTGATGCACTCTCATGCGAGGGTTGCGGACTGTGCAGGCTTGCATGTCCTGCTGATGCGATAATTTTTGCAGAAGCCAGGTGCGGGCAATGGTTCGTATCGGAGACGAAATACGGCCCCATGGTGCATGCAAGGCTGTACCCGGGCGCGGGAAATTCCGGCAGACTGGTCACTCTGGTAAAGAACGAGGCAAAAAAAATCGGGGAGGAAAAGGGTCTTGAGCTCATGCTTGTTGACGGTCCTCCAGGTACGGGATGCCCTGTGATTGCGTCAATATCATGCGCATCCCTTGTGCTTGCTGTAACAGAGCCCACCTTTTCAGGCCTGCATGACCTCAAAAGGGTGCTGGAACTGACTGCGCATTTCAAGATTCCGGCCGCATTCTGCATCAATAAATGGGATATAAATTCCAGGAACACGGATATGATGATAGATACCTTTAGAAATTCAGATGTGAGGTTTATCGGGAATATACCGTATGATATGGATATTACGAAGGCGCAGCTCAAGGCCATGCCGGTCGTTAAGTTTTCAGATGGCTATGCGTCTCAACAAATAAGGAGAATCTGGGAGGAAGTATGCCGGATGATGGATTTGTAATACCGGGGGGTCTCGAGATTCAAAACTTTTTTGGCCCTCTGGAAGACCATAATGCGCATTCCTGCATAACAGGACCGTGCGGGGACACGATGGAGTTCTGGCTGAAAATTGATAATGGAGCCATAAGTTACGCCACCTTCATAACGGATGGGTGCATGCCTTCGATTGCCAGCGGTGCAATGGCGGCAAGCCTTGCAGAAGGAAAGTCTATTGAAACTGCTTCAGGAATTGAACAGCAGGACATTCTTGAGGCTCTGGGAGGGCTTCCTGAAGATCATGTCCATTGCGCGCTTCTTGCCGCTACTACGCTGCATGCGGCCATAGATGACTACAAAATAAAAAAAATAAAAGAGGAAAAAATGGGAGAATCAAAAAAAACCGATTGTGAAAGCTGTTCAAAATCAACATGTGATGCAAAAACCAAAAGGCCGGATGAGACGCCTCAGGATTTTGCCCAGCGCCAGATGCTTAATAAGAGGATGTGCAGCATCAAAAACAAGATACTGGTGCTTTCCGGCAAAGGCGGCGTCGGCAAGAGCACTGTTGCAGTAAACCTGGCCACGACCCTTATGCTTGAAGGCATGAATGTCGGCCTTCTTGACTGCGACATCCACGGTCCGAGCATTCCCAAGATGCTGAAGCTTGAGGGCTCGCAGGTGAAAAGCACTGGAGATGCCATTGCCCCGGTTGAACTTGGAGGACTTAAGGTCATGTCCATAGGATTTTTCCTGGAAAACGCCGAAGATGCGGTTATATGGAGAGGCCCCATGAAATACAGCGCTATAAAACAGTTTCTGGGAGAGGTCGAATGGGGCGAACTGGACTTTCTCATAGTCGATCTCCCTCCTGGAACCGGCGATGAGCCGCTTTCACTCATACAGCTTATCGGAGATGCCGCAGGTGCAGTAGTTGTAACGACTCCGCAGGATGTATCTACGGCGGATGTGAGGCGTTCCATCAGCTTCTGCCGTCAGCTCAAACTGCCGGTTCTGGGTGTAATCGAAAATATGAGCGGTTTCGTTTGTCCTCACTGCGGCAAGACCACAGACATCTTTAAAAGCGGAGGCGGTAAAAGGATGGCTGAGCAGATGGGTGTTCCCTTCCTGGGGAAAATACCTATTGAAGCTGGGATCGGAGAGTCCGGAGATGACGGAATGCCATATGTTTACCAGTTTTCAGATACGCCTACTGCCAGAGAATTCAAACTTGCAGTGGAGCCGATACTTAGATTGAAAAGTCAAACAGACTGAAACAAATAAATTAAATTATAAGGAGATTTCTTATGAGAATAGCAATACCTACAGCAGGCGGTCTTCTGTGTATGCACTTTGGCCACTGCGAAACATTTGCCCTGCTTGATGTCGATGAAGAAAGAGGCGTTATTAAAGAATCTAATATGGTCGAACCGCCTCCTCATGAGCCTGGTCTTCTGCCGAAATGGCTGAAAGAAAAGGGAGCGGACGTTGTAATTGCCGGTGGAATGGGAATGCACGCGCAGAATCTCTTTGCCCAATCAGACATCAAGGTAGTCGTTGGAGCACAGGGGGGCTCTCCTGAAAGTCTGGTGAAGAGTTATCTTGCAGGAACGCTTGCTACAGGACCGAATGCCTGCGATCATTAAAAATATATGGTTCAGGAATAATAAAAAAAGGGGAGGAGTAATATGAGCGAACTGGCTTTTCAGGATTGTTATCCGGATAATTTCAGCCACTGCTATGGATGCGGCAGGTTGAACAGTAAAGGCTTGCAGATTAAAAGCTTCTGGGATGGAGACGAAACTGTCTGTACTTATATTCCGGATGAGAAATACATGGCGATACCGGGAATGGTGTACGGCGGGCTTATAGCATCGCTTATTGACTGTCACAGCACGGGTTCGGCTGCAGCCTATACCGCGCGCGCCGAAGGCAGGGAAATCGGGAGCAAACCGGAAATAAGATTTCTGACCGCTGCACTTCATGTCGATTTCAAGAGCCCGACCCCGATGGGAGTGCCCCTTGAACTCAGGTCCAGTGCGAAAGAGATAAAACCCAGGAAGGTTATAATAACGACCGTTCTCACTTCGGGTGGAGTCGTCTGCGCTCAGGGAGAAGTAGTTGCGGTTCGCGTGCCTGATTCCGTTGTCGAAGCATTTAATAAATAAAAGGGAGATTGCTGATGCAGATAAAAGAATCGGAAAAGATAGAGATACTTATCCTTCAGGATAATTATATAGACCTTGTCGAAGCCCCGGCAAACCCGATTGCCGCCAGGGCCAACCCTGTGAAGGACGGTTACATAAAGAATTCCGTAATTGCGGAACACGGATTTTCAGCCCTTGTCAAAACAACCGTCGGCGCAGATGAACACACGCTCCTTTTTGACTTCGGCTATTCTCCGGATGGGGTTGCGCACAACATGGATGCGCTCGGGGTGGATGCGACCAGGATAGAGGAGACCGCACTTTCACACGGCCATATGGACCATACCGGAGGCCTTGAAAACGTTATCAGAAAAATCGGTAAATCTCTGAAAATCTTTCTGCATCCATTTGCCCTTGATAACAACCGCTATCTGAAGTTCACGGAAGACTTCAAACTGAAATTCCCTGAGTTGAAGAAAAAGAACCTTTCCGGAGCAGGGCTTGAAGTGATCGCAACGGAAAAACCTGTGCAAATGATCGGCGGATATTCCCTGTTTCTGGGCGAAATTCCCAGGAAGACCGCATTCGAACAGGGCATGCCGCTTGCAACTTTTGCAGATGATTCAGGCGAACATAAGGATGACATCATCGATGATTCATCTCTGGTTTTTTCTTTGAAAGGCAAAGGACTGGTCATTCTTACGGGCTGTGCCCACGCAGGCATAATAAACACAATCAGACACGCCCAGAAAGTTACCGGAGTAGAAAAGGTCCATGCCGTAATAGGCGGTTTCCATCTGGGAGGAGCGAACATGGATGCCGTTGTCTCACCCACGATCAATGAACTGAAAGAGATTGCACCAGAATATATCATCCCGTGCCACTGCACGGGTAGAACAGCCATGATGGCCATGGAGCGGGAGTTGCCGGGATTTGTCCTCAGCATGTCAGGTACCAGGTTTACATTTTCTTGACAGGCATCAATGATTATTTACCATCCTTGGGCTACTGTTGTCAGCATGTGCAGGGTAAT
The DNA here is from genome assembly GCA_964400685.1 of uncultured Bacteriovoracaceae bacterium. Taxonomy (GTDB): domain Bacteria; phylum Desulfobacterota; class Desulfomonilia; order UBA1062; family UBA1062; genus DATCTV01. The sequence continues at coordinate 31,763 of CAYNVT010000009.1, forward strand.
AGAGCCCTGCATAAACAAATAAAGGAGGGTAATTATGGAAAATTCAGCAGTATCAATGCCACGTATCGGTGAGAAGGCCCCTGAGTTCAAGGCAGTAACGACTCAGGGAGAAATCAATTTTCCGGCGGATTATTCAGGAAGCTGGGTTATCCTGTTCAGTCATCCTGCAGATTTCACGCCAGTATGCACGTCCGAGTTCATGACATTTGCCTCGATGGAAGATCAGTTTGCAAAGGCCAACTGCAAACTTGTAGGGCTATCCGTTGATGGTCTTTACAGCCACATCGCCTGGCTCAGGACAATCAAAGACAAGATTGAATACAAGGGCATGAAAAATGTCGAGGTTAAATTCCCGCTTATCGAAGATATCACCATGGAAGTGGCAAAAAAATACGGCATGATACAACCCGGCGAAAGCAACACCAAGGCGGTCAGGGCGGTTTTTTTCATTGATCCCAAAGGAATCATCCGAACCGTCATTTATTATCCCCTGAGTCTGGGCCGCAATTTCGATGAGCTTTACCGTATTGTCATAGCCCTTCAGGCGGCGGATGCATTTTCAGTTGCCATGCCTGCAGACTGGCGTCCCGGTGATGATGTCATTGTTCCGCCGGCAGGCTCCTGCGGGGTTGCCAAGGAACGCATGGAAGGCAAAGACGGCATAACCTGCCATGACTGGTTCTTCTGTACGAAGAAACTGGACAAGGACACGGTGCTTAACACCATACTGAAAAAATAAAAGGCGTTATTTTATGAAAAAGAGAATAGTCGTAATCGGAGGTTCGGCGGCAGGCCCCAAGGCTGCCGCAAAAGCAAGGCGGATTGATGAGAACAACGAAGTGGTAATTATCCAGAAGGATGCAGAACTCTCAATGGCGTCATGCGGATACCCATACTATGTTGGCGGATATTTCGATGACCGCAACATGCTGCTATCTACGCCGACAGGCGTTACAAGAGACCCCAGGTTCTATATCAACGCCAAGGCTATCGAGGCGAGAACGAGCACAGAGGTCACAAAAATCGACCGGACAAACAAGAAACTTGAACTGACAAACCTTCTAACAGGGGAAACATCGAGCCTCGATTACGACAAGCTTATAATCGCAACAGGCTCAATCCCGAAAATCCCCCCTGTTCCAGGTTCAAACCTGAAGGGCATAACAACTCTTCAATCAATGAAGGACGCCGATTTTCTGAGAAAGGTCAGGGATGAAAAAAGTATAAAGAAGGCTGTTGTAATAGGCGGCGGTCTGATCGGTATCGAGACCTGCGAGGCGCTTCAGCTGGCAGGTATAGAGATAACTGTAATAGAGATGCTGCCCCAGCTTCTCACATTCCTTGACTGGGACCTTGCCAAGCTCGTTGAAAACCATGTCAGGTCAAAATCGGCCAATGTCATAACAGGTAACGGCATAGCGGAGTTTCTGGGAGAGAACGGCGTTCTGACAGGAGTGAAACTTGCCAACGGCATAGAACTTCCCTGCGAGCTTGCAGTCGTGGCCATAGGGGTTGCACCTAATACGAAGCTTGCAAAAGAGGCTGGGATAGAAATCGGTACTACTGGCGGTATTGCCGTGAATGAATTCATGCAGACATCAGACCCGGATATTTATGCCGCAGGCGACTGCATTGAGACAACGAATCGCATAACAGGAAGGAAGGTGCTTGCACCTTATGGCGACCTGGCGAACCTCGAAGGCAGGATTGCGGGCGAAAATGCGGTGCTCGGAAACTCGGTTACATTTCCCGGCACCATACAGACAGGCATCTGCAAGGTTTTCGATTTTGCGGCAGGCTCAACCGGCTTAAGCGAGTCCGCAGCAACAAAAGCCGGCTATGAAAACATAGTCACAGTCATCAACGCGAGCCCCGACAAACCCGGCTTCATGAAAGGCGCACTCCTCATCACAAAGCTTGTCGCCTGCGGGAAGACCGGAAAAATTCTGGGCGCGCAGTGTGTAGGGCCCGGCAACGTAAGTCGCCAGATAGCGCAATGGGCTATGGCCATAACGGGAGGGCTCACTGTCGAGGATATGGTGAATGCCGATCTGCCCTATGCACCGCCGTTTTCGCTTGCGATAGACCATGGCATAGCATCTGCTCACCTCATGCAGAACAAGCTCAAAGGCAGGCTCAAGGGCTTGACACCCCGCGAGCTGAAAACAAAAATGGATTCCGGTGAAAAACCTTTCATTCTCGACGTCAGAGGTCCTGACGAGTATGAAGAAATGAGGCTCGGCATAGGAGAGACGCTTATTCCTCTGGGCGCTTTGAGAAAGAGGCTTGGTGAGCTGCCTGAAGACAAGGGTCTCGAGATTATCACATATTGCAAGATATCGCTGAGGGGCTATGAGGCGGCGCTGGTGCTCGAAGCAAACGGCTATACGAATGTAAAGGTCATGGAAGGCGGCATCATGGCATGGCCGTATCCGAGGGAAAAATAGCAAGAGGGAAGATTATCGGTATAATAAATAAATGAGCAGCATTCAAATGAATGATTGGAACTCAATTTATCAGGAAAAAGGTGTCTTTCAAAATAAGCCTTCCGAGCATGTTGCCGGGGCAATTGATTCTTTCAGACGATCAGGCGTCAGAAGGATTCTTGATCTGGGATGCGGGACAGGAAGGCATATTGTCCTGATGGTCGGGAATGGTTTTGAAGTTTACGGATGCGACTCTTCGGAAGAGGCCTTGAAAGTCACATCCGGGCTGTATCCCGCTCTTGAATTAAAGCAATGTGAAATGACATTCCTGCCGTATGATTCGGGTTTCTTTGAAGGTGTCATATGCAACCACGTTCTCCAGCACGGGTTGATGACGGATATACTCAAGGCGGCATCAGAAATACTAAGGATACTCAGGCCTGGCGGTCATCTTTTTCTAACCGCTGTTTCGGACAGACACCCGAAATCTTTTACAGGTCGCGAAATTGAACCCGGCACAAGGATAGATACCGACGCCATCGACGGCCATGTTCCACATCATTTTTTCACTCAAGATGAACTGAAGCTCATTTTTGAAGGATTTGAGATAATAAGCCTTAGACATATTACCGGGCCGAGTGAAATTGAACCTGAAAAGCTGTCTGCTTCATGGGGCATGTATGCGGTAAAAAAAGGATGACAGATGAACATTCAGGCAGAACTGAGCTTATATCCGCTGGGGCTGGAAAATATCAGCGAACCTGTAAAAGCTTTTATAAAATTCCTTGAAGATTCTGGCATGGTTATATCTTCGGGAAACATGAGCACGGTCTTAGCAGGTGAATCTGAAAGCGTATTTGATGTTATAAAAAAAGCTTATGAGAATATCGCAATGAACTCACAGGCGGTTCTGGTAATAAAAATGTCCAATGCCTGCCCTTTTGTAAAAAGGAACACCTGAACGATGAAAAATGCCGCTGTTTTATATTTCAGTGCCTATGGAAATACAAAAAAAGTCGCTTACTGGATAGCCGAAGAATTAACGGCCAGAGGGATGCAAACTGCCTTGATAAATATTCCAGTTATTAAAGCTACTATGATATTCAGAAACATCAATCCGCTTGTGGGAAGACTTTTAAAAGCTGCATCCCTGATACAGGGAAGGACTGCTGCTGTTTTTAAAATCTGAATAAAAAGGGGAGAAGGATGGCTTTTAATTATAAGGAAAAAATACCTGAACCGGCTGAAATCATTGAGATGATGCCCCTGCCTGCGCATCTTGAAAAAGCAAAGGACACAAGAGACTCAGAAATCAAAGATGTTTTCAGTTCAAAGAGCGAGAAGTTTATCCTGATAATCGGTCCCTGTTCTGCTGACAATGAAGACGCCGTATTCGAATACTGCTCAAGGCTTGCAGGGTTGCAGGAAAAGGTAAAAGAAAAGATTATACTTATACCTCGTATATATACAAACAAACCAAGAACGACAGGCAAAGGATACAAGGGACTTCTGCATCAGCCTGACCCTCATAAAACCCCATGCCTGACTGAAGGTATAAAGGCAATCAGAAGGCTTCACCTGAAAATCATATCCGAAACAGGCTTGAGCACATCTGATGAGATGCTTTATCCGAACAACCACCCATATCTGGAAGACCTTTTAAGCTATGTGGCCATAGGCGCACGCTCGGTTGAGAACCAGCAGCACAGGCTCACTGCAAGCGGGCTTGACATGCCGGTCGGGATGAAGAACCCTACCAGCGGGGATCTATCAGTAATGCTCAATTCAATATATGCCGCACAGCAGTCACATGCCTTCATTTATAACGGCAGGGAAGTACAGACGACCGGCAATCCATATGCCCATGCAATCATGAGAGGTGCAGTCGATTTAACCGGCCGCAACCTGCCCAATTATCATTTCGAGGATCTGAAAAATCTTGCCGATGTTTACACTGAGAAGTCACTTAAAAATCCCGCGATAATTGTCGATACAAATCATGCCAACTCAAACAAGAAATATAAGGAACAGATAAGGATAGGCCTTGAAGTGCTGCACAGCAGAAATTATTCGAAAAGCCTTAAGAAAATAATTAAAGGTCTGATGATTGAAAGCTATCTGGTGGAAGGCGCACAATCAATTGACGATAACATCTACGGTAAATCTATTACCGATCCATGCCTGGGATGGAACGACACCAGCAGGTTTGTGATGCAGATAGCCGATAGGCTATGATCTAAACAAGAAAGGCGCTTCATATGAAATCAGGACGACTTGTTAACTTTCCCGTATCATTTTTTTCAGTGGTCATGGGCCTTGCCGGAACAGCAATCGCCTTTAGCAAGGCCGAAACTGTGTTAGATGCAAACCTCAAAATCAGCTGGTTTATTCTTGGGTTTTCATTTTTAAATATATTTCATTTGTATTGCTGGCAGGCCTGTCTTTGCTTATGTTTTTTCTCAGCTTCAGAACGCTGCTTGCTATCAGAAGGAATGAAATCTGTGTCGAAGAATAAGACAGGGGGTAATAATGCAGGATTCAATTGATATCATTCATGATGAGAAAAAAGGAAAAATTTTTTGCAGGATCGACGAAAAGGAATGCAGTGCGGAATATGACATGCTGGATGAAAAGACAATGGACATCTACCGCACATTTGTTGACCCCGGTCTCAGGGGTAAAGGAATAGCAGAGCTTTTGATGAAGACTGTAATCGATATTGCCAGAGGTAAAGGTCTTAGAATCAAGCCCTCCTGCTCCTATGCTGTAAGTTTTTTTAGAAAGAATCCCGATCTGAAGGAACTGCTCCAGGAGGACACGGATTTGATAAACGAAGGAAGCTGCCGGCTCCCCGGCGCCCGGTGATTAAATATTCCCGATGGACATGATGGAAGGATTATCACAAGCCAGGCAAACTCTTGATATTCCCGAAAAGGCAAGCATCAATGCCATTCAGGAAGCATTCCGGGCTGCTTTAAAGGCCTGGCATCCCGATACCTGCCGGGAAGACATGATTATATGTCAGCAAAAGACAAGAGACATTATTTCAGCCTATAAAACCATTTTGGCATATTGCAACAACTATGAAATCGACTTCTCCCAGAAAGGAATCACAAAAAACCTCACACCTGAAGAGTTCATGAAGCGCAGGTTCGGGAATGATCCGGTATGGGGCAATGGCAGGAGTGACTGATCAAAAAAATCAGTTTTTTAATGGATTATCTGTTTTCCTGTTTATTGATACATATCAATGCCTTTATCTGATTAAGGTATTATCTTTAAATTGTAGACTATGAATTAAACGAATTAATCACTGCATGGAAAAAAGCATATATCGGCAGGGAGTGTATATGGACAGTAAGTGTATTTCAAGAAGGTCATTTTTAAAGACAACTGCAGGAATAATGGCGGCTGCCGGATTGAGCGCGCCGAAAAAGGCTCAGGCCTTACAAATTGGTGGCTTTGCAACACTCATAGACCTGAGCCTGTGCGACGGGTGTGTGGGAAAAGAAACGCCGGCATGCGTCAGCGCGTGCAGGGCAATCAATGTTGCCAGAGTACCCGAACCTGTTGACCCGATACCGGTTCCTTATCCTACAAAGATCATTGAGGACTGGTCGAAGAAAAAAGAAGTTACAGACAGGCTGACACCCTATAATCCGCTTTTCATCCAGAAGGCCATTCTCAATGTTGACGGCGAGGAAAAGACCGTGAACATCCCCAGGCGCTGCATGCACTGCGACAAGCCTGCCTGTGCGCTGATATGCCCGTTTTCCGCGAACCACAAAAGCACAACCGGAGCGGTTGTCATCGACGGAAGTCTCTGCTTCGGCGGCGCCAAGTGCAAAACGGTCTGCCCCTGGGGCATACCGCAGCGGCAGTCGGGAGTGGGACTCTATCTTGATGTAGCACCCGAACTCATGGGAAACGGCGTCATGTACAAATGCGACATGTGTGAAGACAGGATCAAAGCAGGCGAAAAACCAGCCTGTGTCGAGGCCTGTCCGAAAAATGCGGTCGTATTCGGGACAAAGGAAGAGATCTATGCCGAGGCTGAGAAAAGGGCGGCTTCAATGAAAGGCTATACCTACGGAATCAAGGAAAACGGCGGGACATCGACCGTCTATGTGAGCCCTGTGCCGTTCGAGGAGATAAACAGTGCGATCAATAAATCAGACGGCAGACCTCATATGGGTGAAGTGAAATCAAACATGAAAAAATCCGAAGGAATGGCAAAGGCGGTCATTGCATCACCGGCAATAGGCATTGCTGCGGGAGTTGTATTAGGCGCGGTTGCGCTTAAAAACAGAAAAACCGATGAGGATAAATAGAATGAGTTCTCATATTATAGAAGATAAGAACCTTGTTGTAAGGCACAGCATAATAGAGCTTATCGAGCACTGGGCCATTGCGGTTTCCGGCCTTGTACTTTTTATTTCCGGGCTGTTCCAGATGCCGCTTTCCAAGAGATACGGCATTTCAAAATTACCGGGGATGGAATTCTCAGCTGATTTCATGTCCACTCTCAAACTTCATTACATAGCATCCGTGGTCTTTGTCGCGGCTGCGCTTTTTCATGTCATCTATCACGGAATGCTGAAGGAAACCGGGATGCTGCCGAAGAAAGGAGATTTAAAACAGTCAATAGATGTAATAAAAACCTTTTTCGGTTTAGGCGAAGAGCCTCCGTTTCACAAGTACCTTCCTGAACAGAGACTTGCCTATGTCGGCATGGCGCTTGTCATTGCAGGGCTTATCATCACAGGTCTGATAAAGGTCGCGAAAAACGTCTATATGCCGGATATGCCTCTGCTGATAGTCTGGTGGGCCACGACCCTGCACAATATATTCTTTATCCTGTTTTTCCTGGCCTTTCTCGCCCATATGGCTGCAATCATAATCAAACCGAACCGGCCCATGGTCCGCAGCATATTTACAGGCAGGGTAAGACTCGATTATGCCCGTCACAGGCATCCTCTGTGGGTGAATGAATTGACGAAAGGATTGCCTGAAATAATAGCTGATGAGGTCTCTGGTGATATGATTGAATCAGAGACAAAGATGGACATGACTGATGCAAAAAGAGATTTCAATACCGAGGCACCAACCTGGGATGACAGCCCTCAGAGGATTGCAATGGCCGGATCGATAGCCGATGCCGTTATCACGCGGGTGCCGCTTTCAAAGGAAATGGACGTTCTGGATTACGGGGCCGGCACCGGGCTTGTAAGCCTTGCCATTGAACCCCATGTCAGAAGCATTACATCTGCAGACAGCGCTCCTGCCATGCTTGAAAGAGTTTTTGAAAAAATACAGGCAGGTGGCATCGAAAATGTGAAGACAATGCTGCTTGACCTTGAGAATATGCCAGCACCCGATCTCAAGTTTAACCTCATCATATCATCCATGGTCTTTCACCATGTTGAAGACATATCAGGACTGTTTTCTAAGCTGTGTTCGATGCTCCGTCCCGGCGGCTATATCGCAATAGCTGATCTTGACCCTGATGACGGCGAGTTTCACAGGAACCCTGCAGGCGTCAGGCATAACGGTTTCGACCGCAGGCATATAGAGGACTTGTTTGCTGAAAACATGCTGACAGAGATCAATTCCGGAACAGTCTGTACGGTTAATAGAGAAGTCGCAGGAAATGGCGAAAGGGAATTCACGGTTTTTTTAATCACAGGGAAAAGGCCTGAGTCCCCGGATAAAAAATAATATGTTTCTGCCTGAAAAAATATCGTAAAGAAAAGGAGACTTATAAGCCGAAGAATATTAGATGAAGAAAGAAAAAAAACCAAAAACGGTGAAAAAATGTGCTGAACCTGTCAAGGCTGTAAAAAAGGTTTCCAATAAGGCAGGTCCCGATAATTTCAATGATCCCGGGCTTTACATCAACCGTGAACTGAGCTGGCTGCAGTTCAATTCGAGAGTCCTTGAAGAGGCTCTGGACCAGACGCAGCCTCTTCTCGAACGCGTCAAGTTCCTCTCCATTTTCGGCAGCAACCTCGATGAATTCTTCATGATACGGGTTTCCGGTCTTAGAGACCAGCTTTCATCAGGTTCCCAGGAGCGCTCGATTGACGGCATGTTGCCGGGCGAGCAGCTTCAGGAAATCAGGAAGATGCTGCAGCCCCTTCTTGAAAAAAGGGACAGGTGCTGGGAGGAAGACCTCAAACCTAAACTGAAGGATGCAGGCATCAGCGTGCTTTCCTACCAGTCGCTGAAAAAGGAAGAGAAAGACTATCTGAGGGAGTATTTCAAGAGGGAGATTTACCCTGTTCTGACGCCGCTGGCCTTTGACCCCTCGCATCCGTTTCCGCATATTTCCAGCCTGAGCCTCAATCTTGCGGTAATAATAAACGATTCGAAAAAAGGCGACAGGTTCGCCTGGCTCAAGATGCCGGACATATTCCCGAGGTTCATTACAATCCCGGATAAGAAAGAAGGTGCGCCCGAGTTCGAACCTCTGGCAAAGCAGGCGAGATATTGTCTTGTCCCTCTGGAAGAGGTTGTCGCGGCCAATCTGGACACGCTTTTTTCGGGACTGAAGGTGGATGCCGCATATCCTTTCAGGGTTACAAGGGACGCCGATATAGAAATAGAAGACGACGAGGCCTCAGACCTGCTCACTACAGTTGAAGAGGGTCTTGACCTGAGGCATTTCGGGATTGCAGTGAAACTCGAAGTGAATGAGACCATGCCGGCACGCATCAGGGACATCCTGATGAAGAACCTGAAGGTCGAACCCTATCTGGTCTATGTTACGAAATCGCTTATGGGCACGGCCGACCTCATGCAGCTCACGAAGATAAACAGGCCTGACCTTAAGGATGCGGGTTACATACCTTCCATTCCTAAGATATTTTCAGGTAACGGTGACATCTTCAGCAGGATAAAGAGCAGAGACATCATACTCTATCACCCGTATGAAAGCTTCAATCCGGTAGTTGATTTCATAAGGCAGGCGTCCAAGGACCCGAACGTTCTGGCAATAAAGCTCACTCTTTACAGGACCGGAGTCAATTCACCGATTTATGACGCACTGATGGATGCCCGTATGGAGGGCAAGCAGGTTGCCGCCCTGGTGGAGCTGAAGGCTCGGTTTGACGAAGAGACGAACATACACTGGGCGCGCGCGCTTGAAAAAGAGGGTGTGCATGTAGTCTATGGCCTCATCGGCATGAAGGTGCATGCAAAGCTATGCCTCGTGGTTCGGCGCGAGAAGAACGGGATCGTGCGATATGTCCACATGAGCACCGGCAACTACAACACGATCACCAGCCGCATTTACACCGACATCGGGCTTTTTACCTGCAATCCTGCGATAGGAGAGGATGTAACCGACCTCTTTAATTCGCTTACCGGCTATTCGGCCAAGAGCGATTTCAAGAGTCTGCTTGTGGCCCCCGGACGTATGAGAAAAGAAGTGCTGTTAAGGATCGAGCGCGAGATTGAAAGGCACAGGAAAAAGGCTGACGGCCACCTAGCCTTCAAGATGAACTCTTTAGTTGATAAAAAGATTATTCAGGCGCTTTACCGCGCATCCCAGGCAGGGGTCAGGGTCGACCTCCAGGTTCGCGGCATATGCTGCCTCAGGCCGGGCATACCGGGTGTAAGCGAAAACATAAGGGTCACATCCGTGGTGGGACGTTTTCTTGAACATGTAAGGATTTTCTATTTCAGAAACGGGGGCAAAGACGAGATGTTCCTCGGAAGCGCCGACATGATGCCCAGAAACCTTGACAGGCGCATCGAGGTGCTGTTCCCGATACTCGATGAAAAGATCAAAAACACAATCTTTAATAAGATTCTCAAGGTCCATCTGGATGATAATGTAAAATCAAGGATGCTCATGTCCGACGGCTCATATTCAAGGGTGGTTCATGCTGAAGGTCAGGGTGAAATGAATTCGCAGCAGTGGCTGCTGGAGAACAGAGGATCATGGAACAAATAACGGATGGAACAATTCCTGACAGGGCGTTCATAAAATTCAGTGTGGAATCGCTTGCGGCACAGCTTCAGGCCATAATGCGCGAGGCCGGAGGCGTCAAGATTGCAGAAGACCCCGAATTCCTTCACAGGATGAGGGTTGCATCCCGCAGGCTGAGGACCAGGCTTAAACTTTTCGCTGACTGCCTGCCCGAGTCAAAGGCGCTCTTGTTCAGGAAAAGGGTGCGTTCTCTCACAAGGGCCCTGGGCGAGGCGCGCGATTGCGATGTGCAGATTATATATATCACCGGATTTATGGAATCACTTGAAACAAGGAGACAGAAAGAGGGTCTCAGGAGGCTGCTGCTGAGGCTGAGCCAGAAAAGGGCGGGACTTCAGTCAGCCGTCATCAAAGCTGTCACCCGTATGGAGGACGGACGGATACTGACCGAGATGCAGGAGCTTTTCCGGACAGTGCTTGGTTCGATGGCCTTCGACAAGCCTGAAAAGCCGGGCAATTATGCGTTCATGCTTGCTTCACGGGAAATAAAGGGACTTCTGGGTGAACTTTTCGGCTTCGAGATGTACATCAGAGAGCCTGAGCGAAGTGCGGAACTCCATCAGATGCGTATTGCAGCCAAGCATCTGAGGTATGCGATGGAAAGCTTCGAGCCTCTTTTCAAAACAAGGCTCAAGAAACCGATCAAGGCGGCGAAAGCGATTCAGGAAATCCTGGGCGACATACACGATTGCGATGTCTGGACGCATTTTCTGCCGGTCTTTCTGGAGGATGAAGCGGAAAAGGCAATCGTTTACAGCGGAAATACACGCATAATCCCGAGGCTCAGAACCGGGATAATGCGTCTTCAAAAAGACAGGTCCGAGTTCAGAGCGAAAAGGTATGATGAATTCCTGAAGGTCTGGGAGGAATCGCTTGGTATCTGGCAGACCCTCTCTAACTTTCTGAATTCGGGTGATTCTGCAGAGAACAATCCCGGCGAAGAGCAGGCTTAAGTGAAAATTGCGCTCATCAGCGACATTCATTCAAATCTGCATGCGCTGAAAGAGGTTTTGCTTCAGGCGAAGAGGCATGGTGCGCAATGCCTGTGGGACCTTGGCGACATGCTGGGTTTCGGTGCTTTTCCTGATGAGGTCGTGAGCCTGCTCAGAAAGAAAAATATGCTGGGCATTTCCGGAAATTTCGATGCAAGGATCATGAAATTCCCGAAAAAGGCCGAGCAATGGAAGCACGAAAAGGACCCTGATAAATTTTTAATGCTCAAATATTCGTATGAAAACCTCAGCCCTGCAAACAGGAAATATGTGAAAAACCTGCCCCTTAGAAGAGAGATGACAATCGAGGGAAGGAAGATTCTGCTTGTTCATGCAAGCCCTGAATCTGACAGGGAGCATCTGGGACCTGAAACACCGGTTGAAAGGTTTAGAGAGATTTCCCTTAAGTCCGGTTTCGACATCATAATCTGCGGACATTCACACAGGCCGTTTGTAAGAAAGGCGGGCAAAGCCGTCTTCATAAACCCCGGAACTGTAGGCCTGCCTGACGATGGCGACACCAGGGCATCGTTCGCCATTCTTGAGATAAACTCGAAGAAGGATGTAAAGGTGCACCATTACAGGGTAGATTACGATGTTCAGGCGGCGGCTGCAGCTGTTATAAAAAAAGACCTTCCGGACGTATTTTCGAAGATGCTACTTGAGGCTAAGAATTACACGGCCATAAAGAAAGAAGAGGAACTAAGGGAAAATGAGATGGAAAACCAGGCCGAAAGGCTTGCAGCCTCCCACTGCTATGAAGAGGCCCATTCAAAACAGGTGGCAACCCTGGCGCTTATGATATTTGACGGGCTTGAAGACCTGCACGGTCTTGGACTTCAGGAGAGGACGATATTGAAATGCGCGTCCCTCCTCCATGACATAGGTATCTCTGCAGGGGGAAGGGCGCATCACAAGCTTTCGATGGAGATGATACTGAAAGGCAGCCTTCCGGGCTTCACGGAGAACGAAAAACTCATTACTGCTCTTATAGCAAGATATCACAGGAAGGCGCTGCCTGAGGCGGGGCATGAGCCTTTTTCATCGCTTAATGAAAACGACAGAAGAAAGGTGAGCTTACTTTCCGCCATACTGAGGGTGGCGGACGGACTGGACCGGACACATTCAAATGCAGTAACAAAACTTTCATGCGATATATCCCGGGATAAGATTACTTTTATATTGAGGACCTTCCGTCCGTCGGAAACCGAAATGAAATACGGACTTCTCAAGTCGGACCTTATGAAAAAGGTCTTCGCGAGGGAAATTGAGATAAGGTGAAGCAGAAAAAACCGAAAGTTGTCGCATTCATAGACATGGGCACGAACTCCGTGCGCATAATGCTGGCGCGCTTCGACGGGGGCAGGTCTCATACCGAGCTTTCCCGCCAGAAAGAAATGATAAGGCTCGGGGAAGGGGAGTTCGACGACAACAAAATTAAACCCGAGGCCATTCAGAGGGCGGTAGCAGTATGCAGAAATTTTGCTGGCATGGCACACACGTTCGGCGCGGACGAGATTGTCGCCGTGGCCACCTCTGCGGCCAGGGATGCGTCAAATCAGAAGGAATTTCTCGAACTCCTCAGGAATGAGGCCGGAATCGAGATGAACGTGGTTTCGGGCAAGGAGGAGGCCAGGCTCATATACCTGGGTGTTTCTCGAGCCGACAGGATAGACGGCCCGGCGCTTTTCATAGATATCGGAGGCGGAAGCACGGAAGTTATAATCGGTGACGGAAAGGAATACAGTTATCTCGACAGCATGAGGCTCGGTGTCATAAGGCTTTCCATGAAATTTATCGAAAATATCGAAGCCCCTGTCACCCCCAAAAGATATGAAATGATTTGCGAACATGTAAAAAACGCCAGTATCAGGCCTGTCCAGGCGATAAGGTCATTCAGGATAAAAGATGGATACGGAAGTTCGGGCACTGCACAAAGCCTTGCCGAGATAGCAAGGCAGGTAATCCATAAGGGTGATGAGGGCAGGAAATCACTGCTCAGGCTCAAAGACCTTAAGCAGATTTCGAAATTGCTGTGCTCTCTGCCTCTCAGGGAAAGGCGGAACGTGCCGGGGATGAATCCTAAACGTGCGGATATAATCGTTGCGGGAGCGGCAATCCTTGAAACAATAATGTCCCAGGCAGGGATAAACGAGCTCAGGATTAGCACACGCGAATTAAGGGACGGTCTCCTTATAGACTATCTGGACAGGGAATACGGGCAGGAGTCCCTGGATATATCGATAAGGATGAGGAGCGTATTGAGCCTCGGCAGAAAATGCGGCTTCGACGAAAAGCACGCCGTGACTGTCGCCCGACTCTGCCTTGAAATGTTTGATACGGGGAGAAAAATTTGGCTTCACAGACAGGGCGGCGGCAGGAGGGAGCTGCTTCATTATTCGGCCCTGCTGCATGATATAGGCGCCTTCCTTTCATACAGCAACCACCACGCCAACAGCAGCTATTTCATAAGGAACGCAGACCTTCTGGGGTTCAATCAGAAAGAGATATCCATGATGGCGGCAAGCGTCTTCTTCCACAGGAGAGGCTCTCCCGGGAGAAAGGGAAGCGAAACAGCCGGTCTTGACACACGTTCTGTTGAAACGATCAGGGTGCACTCGATTCTGCTGAGGATTGCGGAGAGCCTGGATAGAAGCCATGCGGGGCTCATCGCACATGCAAAGTTCAGGATGGCTGAGAAGAATACGGTCATTCTGGAACTCGAATGCAACATTCCAGAAGGTGTTTGGCAAGAAGCTTCAGATCAGGGTTGTCGAATAAATCATACCATAAGGTTTATTAATTGGGTTCAACAACAAAACAATTGTGGCAAAGCACCATGGCTATGGACAAGGTCCGGAGCCTGTGATTATACTGTATGAATAATATCAAGGAGGAAAGTCATGAAAAAAGGTTTCCTTTTTATCGTATTGGTTCTTATGGCCGGATGTTCGACCTTTAATTCTTCAATAGTTAAGGAATTCGATGCAAATCAGACGATTCATTACAACCGTATGTCCGAGATAAGTGACAGCGAGATAGGCAATTATTCGATATATTTCGAAGCGGGCGACAAAATACCCGTGATTGTAAACATCAAAAGCGGCATAGCAAGCGCAAATAACGAAAAGATTAATCTTACACTCGATAAAAGGCTATATTTCAGAATATTCATTCCGGAAGGATTCAATGACATGGATGAGGCCGGTAAAAAGACCGCAGCAAAGGATATAATGGTTTATACAAGCCTCGATAATATTAACTGGGCCCCGTCGAATGACATACGGGCAATAAGGAAAACGCTTGGTATGAAAACAGGCAGCTTAACAATAGGCGCTGGAATTACAAAAGAGTCGGGTGTAAATATAGGAGTTGATATTATTGCAAAGTAAATGACGGATGTGTATCAGGCGAAGGTGTTCGAGCCGTCTTCTGTTTTAAGTCAGCACGGAGCATCCAGAAAGCCACGAGTTGAGCGTTCAAGTCGTTCGTAATCCGTAAACCAATAGATCCAAGGAGAAAAGACATGAAGCATCGGTGGGAGTACAACAAACCGGATAATCTTGTAGACCTGTTCGAATCAGGGGTAAGCCGTTTCGCAAACAATAAACTCTTCGGTGTCAAATCAGCAGACGGCAAGTCTCTTAACTGGTCAACCTATGGAGAAATAGGGAAAAGAGTGGACAATCTTCGAGCAGGACTGGCCACTCTGGGCGTAGGAAAGGGCGATGCAGTGGGCATCATTGCAAACAATTGTCCACAATGGGCGATTGCCGCCTTTGCTTCATACGGCCGGGGTGCGACATTTGTACCGATGTACGAGGCTGAACTCATTAAAATCTGCAAGTATATAATCAGGGACAGCGGTGTGAAGGTGCTGTTCGTCTCGAAGAAATCCATATTTGAAAAGGTGAAAGATTTCCCTCAGGAGATACCTTCGCTTGAAAAAATAATACTTATCGAAGGTAACGGGCCCGGAACCATGAAGGCCCTGGAAGCCGAAGGCGAAAAAAAACCCGTTCCTTCAATCAAACCTGATCCGTATGACGTGGCGACGATCATCTATACATCGGGCACGACCGGAGACCCGAAGGGTGTTCTCCTTTCTCACGGCAACTACACGCACATGGCGAGATGCGGCTACATCAAATTCCCTGAACAGAACGAAACGTCGGTCAGTATATCGATACTGCCGTGGGCGCATGTCTTCGGGCAGTGCGCCGAGCTTTACGGATGGTTCCAGTTCGGCGGTTCGATTGGTTTCATGGAGAAGACGGAGACTCTGCTCAACGATATTGCGCTCATCAAGCCGAGATACATAATTGCCGTCCCGCGCATATTCAATAAAATATACATGGCCCTTTTCTCGAAGATAAAGGAAGAGGGTGGCCTGCCGGAGAAGCTCTTTATGATGGGAGTGGGTGCTGCGAAAAAGAGGAGGGAACTTCAGGCTTCAAACCGCAAAAGCCTCATAAATGAAATCAAATTCCAGTTTGCAGACAAGGTCGTGTTCAAAAAAATAAGACAAAGGTTCGGGGGAAAACTGGAAGGCGCATTGACCGCAAGTGCGACGATGAACATAGAAGTGGCGCAGTTCTTCTTCGATATAGGGATTCCGGTATTCGACTGCTACGGCCTCACCGAGACTTCACCCGGCGTCACGATGAACTGCTTCAGATCGTACAGGCTGGGAAGCGTGGGACAGCTGCTCGACAGGATAACGGTAAAGATCGACAGTTCGGTCGTCGAACCGGGTGCTACCGACGGTGAAATCATCGTCTACGGGCCGAGCGTCATGCTGGGATATCATAACAAGCCGGAAGAGACCAAGGCGGTTATGACTGAAGACGGCGGTTTCAGGACAGGCGACAGGGGCAGGTTCGACGAGGACGGCTTTCTTTACATAACGGGCCGCATCAAGGAACAGTTCAAGCTCGAAAACGGCAAATACGTCTTCCCGGCTTCACTTGAGGAGGATATCAAGCTCAACCCTGTCGCGCTTAATGCGATGATATTCGGTGAAGGAAAGCCGTACAATGTCTGTCTTGTTTATCCTGACTACAAGCTGCTCAGAAAATATGCGGAAAGTAGGGGCCTGCCTACAGGGATTGATGAAATGGCTGCCAGCGCCGAGATTATTAAATATGTGGAAGATGAGATCGCCAAAAGCCTGAAAGGCAAATACGGAGGATACGAGATACCCAGGAAGATCATGCTTATGAAGGAAGATTTCACGGTCGAAAACGGCATGATGACGCACACACTGAAGCTCAAGCGCAAGATAATAACGGAAAAATTCAAAGAAGAGATAGCAAAGCAGTTTTAAGTTCCGGGTGGCTTCATCTGCCTACACGGACGAAACCCTTAACTTGAGCTGCTTTGTGATATCTTCGGGTATAGAACCTGTGGGATTAATAAGAGAGATGTCGGGTATCGTGCCGAATATCCTGAATGAGGCGTTTAATGTGGGGTCGTTCCAGATGGAGCCTGAAGAGTATCTTTTAAGCACCTGGGCTGATCTTGCCTCGCCCGCGCCGCCCAGCATATAGACTACTGCCCTGTTCATCATGTCGACGGTCCAGTCCGCGTTTTCATGAGGGTCTGTAATAATAAGAGGCCAGCCTGCCGGGTCTTTATCCCTGCCCATCTCGAGCCAGGCCAGGCTCACCATATCATGTGCTGTTATGTCGGTTGATGCGATGACAAGCCCTGTCTCAGGCTCATAAACCTTGCCGTTGTCAGGCCCGAATGTGACGAACATTTTCGTTGCCGTCGTGATTACGAGTCTCAACCTGTTCCTGATGGCGGGCACTGTATTGATGCCGACATGCTTTTCAAAGAGGGTTGATGCGTCGTGATGGTATTCAAGCCGGGAATCATGCCTTATGTAACCGACAGCAGCCTTCAGCCCAAGCGTGCATCCGGCCAGCACATGACGTGATGCCCGCGGCATGAGGATGATATGGTCGACCTCATTTAAAATTTTCGGCACCATGATGCCGTTTTTCCAGCATGTGTCTTTTTGCGGCCCGTCCTCGAAGAATGCGTTCCAGCCAGATTCTTCCGGGAAATACATTTCAGCGCCTGCCGAAAGGGAAGCCTCAAGTATGCCGTTTTTCTTCATCAGGCTCCTGGTTGAGCCTTTGAGTGAATTACCGGTAAGCCTCACATGCTGAACGCCCGCCATATCGCTCACTATCACCCTGCCTGCTCCCTTTTCCCTGAGGATTTTTACTATGGACGCGATGCTTTCCGGATGTGTGGTGGCCGGATATTTCCCGCCTGAATTGTTCACGGGTTTTATAAGTACCGAATCGCCTTTACCTAGCCATGAAAAATCGGTTGCAGATAGAGCGGCATTTCTAAGTGCTGCTTCGATTAATGAATTCCCCGGATTCCGGGCCACACCTTCGATGAAGACCTTCGAAGCAGTACCGTTTATCGGATAATTTGGTGCTTTCGGGCATTGGGCCTGATCGGGCTGAGTCTTGGCATAAGATGGCAATATCGGATAAAAACCTGCGGCAAGCCCTGAAACTGCGGCCGAACATTTTACAAAATCACGCCGGGTCATACTCATATTGCTTCCTCCCCTGAGCGTCTGTTCTATCTGTAAATTACTGTACAGGTTCGTTGACCGGTTTCAGATATGTATACGGTATCGTCAGTACTGGCAAGCAATTATAATTTATGCCCACAGTATATACAGGCCGTTCGGGAAATCCGAAACGGTCGTCATGCGTGTCAAGGACAAGGGCAAGCCTGTGATGTCTGGGAATTCTGTATGCCAGTATCCTGAATTTAAAATTCAGTTTAACGCTTTTGCCGGGTTTTACATCCCTGAGTGTCCATGCGCTGTGCGTAAGGAGCGTCCCTTTCCCTAACATGTTTACATCATAAAGGTAAGCGATGATCTGTGCATCCGGCATGCTTGGAGTAACGCTCAGGCTGAGTGACGGTATGCCTGCGATTATACTCTCTGAGATGAAAGGGATTGTCACATAAACAAGGGCATATCTGCCGTCAAGCTTGTTCATGTTTAATGTTACGGGGTTCAGGTTCAGCTCGGACAGATCGTCATATGGCGCCAGTTCGGCGGCCGAATCTGTCCCGCTGTAAATCAAATCGGCTGCGCTTGAAAAGTATGGGAAAACGCTCATGCCGCTCTGCATATTATCGTTGTTGGTGGGGCAGTCCTGCCTGGGATGGAGATAAAGTTTCTGATACTTTATCTTTCCGGAAGGCCAGGAATCAAAATACAGACGTTCGCCTGTGCCTTTGATCTGCAGGCCTATTTTTGTTTTCTGTACACGCTCGATAATATCGGAAGGGATACCTTTGAGGTAATAGTCAAACAGCTTGTATACCTTAGTCCATGTGCGCTCCGGCAGGCCTGCACATCCGATGCCTACAGGAAACCCATGCTTGCCGTCGTTAAGGTCGAATATCTTTTCGGGGAAATCGAGCTTGTTGAAAAATTCAAGCAGGCTGTTGTTGTCCATCAGCACGTCGTCATAAGCATTCGATATGTAGATGACAGGGGGACTGCTGAGGCTGTTGTAATCTTCGAGGTTTGTAAGAGGCGACAAGTCATGCATCCATTTGAGTGTATCTGATATGTCGGTGCCGTCTATGAGATCGCTTATTGCATCGGCAAACATGGTAGGTTCGCCGGTAAAGGCATGGGCATTGTTCGGTGTGTTCTGCTTAAATAGGTTCTCATGATAGTCCGCCGTACAGCTCAGTGCGGCCACCACATTTATCCTCTTCTCATATATGGGTATGGCAAGGGTACGTTCCCCTCCCATGGATATGCCGGTCATGCCGATTTTGCTGCTGTCAGCCGGGTAATTCGCCAGGACGAAATCTATTATGCTCGAAACATCCCGCATGTCGTTCTCTTCACCCACATTCACTGTCCCGGTCGATTTGAACCAGCCCCTTGCTGTATAGGAGACCGCTACATACCCGTTTCGGGCCATTTTAATTGCCGGGATCGTATACTCGATCTTGTTGACGCCCCAGCTCGGGGAAAAAATTACCAGAGGAAAGTTTGCGCCGGAACGCGGTGAATAAACATCAACATCAAGCTTGAAACCATCCCACGTCGTGACCCAGTGTTGTGAATGAGCTACCTTATACTCCTGGGCTGAAAGAAAAGCCGGATTTGCGGCAATACCGAAAGCTGCTAAGATAAACAGCAGGATCAGCCGGTATCTAAGGACCTTGAGCGATAATGTGCTCTTCATCCTCAACTACATTCTATAAATTGTCGATTACATGGAGTTCGGTCCCGGCTCCGAAATACACTTTGCCGTCCAGTCCCAGGGCAAGGCCTCGACCCTCCTCATCCGACTTGTAAAGTGTTTCGAAGCTTAACCATTTCAGTTTTCCTGAAAGCGGTTTGAATCTCATTATCGATTTTTTCGTCCTGCAGTAGATATAACCGTCCGCTCCGGTAACCATTTTTGTAATACTTCCCTGGAAGACATGCTGTTTATAAATGATTTTAACTGACGCCGGATCGAATACGAATACAGTGGAGCCGGCACAACCGTAAATCTTTCCGTCCGGTGCTGCTGCAAGGGCTTCAATATCATCGGCCCCTGACACAGGCACCATGTCAAGTGTAAGATTCCCTTGTATAACATCCCATGCAAAGAAGTGTGCGTTTTCCGTAATGGGTTCGGTGCCGGTACCACCTCTCGTGCTGGACCCGCCGTAGATTACTAATCCGTCATTTCCTGCCACAAGAGAGAGAATCGACTGATCCGGGATGATATTCCTGTGGCCTTCGAAGGACCCGCTCTCTGGATCATATATGGACAGCGCGCCTCCGTATTCGCCATAGTCCGGCTCGCTACCGATAAAGATCCTGCCATCAGCAGAAGAAGTCATTGCATGCGGCCGGTTCTGATCGTCACCCACCGGACCTATCCACATGGGATTTACCCCGGGATTCCATGGCTCTGATGGGTTATAAACACTTAATTCCGAGTAGGAGTAGGCTGCCATATACATTTTATCGCCCGCCGTATGCATGCTGTAGAATTCCCCGTTTCCTGAAATATAGGGGAATCCGAGGTCTTTCAGTACACCGGAAGAAGGGTCATATTTGAACATATGCAGCAGGCTAACGGAACCACCGTATATGCACCCGTCAGGGCCGGTTTCGAGGCTGAATACATCCATGCCGTCGCCGTCTCCGCTTACATCGACCTGGCTTATCAGCTCTCCCGTATCAAGGTTATGGGCCTCGAAAAGCTGCCTCCCTCCTGCCCTTACAAATCCAAGGTCTGCTGCCCAGTCGTACTCATATGTTCTGAAACCGGGCGTTTCACAGGGCTCCAGTTCTCCGGTCACGGAATTATATTTCATGAAGCCCTCAGGCAGACCGTGAATCACTACAGACCCGCCGGACATTGGGATGTGAGTGCCTATCCATCCTCCTTCAGGCGGGATGACTTTCAATAGAACCGTATAGTTGTTTGCATCTATTATAAAGAGCGTCCCGTCTATTGATGCATAGAGGATGTTGTTCTCGGTATGCAGCCCAATCGCATCAGCATCTTCAAAGCCTTCCGGAAGTATGCTCTTCTTCTCGAGGGTTGCAGGATCGTAAACTACAAGATCAGCATTGGTGGCTATTCCGCTGAATATTTTGCCGTTGTCCGCTATGGCCACATCCTGGCAGTACTTCCCGGTTGAATGCATGCTCCCCAGGTCGGTTATGCCGCCGAGAACGGGATCATAGGCCACGACCTTGGCGTTCGGATATGTGCATCCGTATATAAGGCCGTCCGGCCCTTTCCTGAGTTCGAAAATATATGATTCGCCTGCTGCGCTGCCCAGGTCGGTAACGGTTCGCGTAATCGGGTCAAAGCTGAATATCCTGGCAGGTATGATCGTTCCGCAATATATCTTGCCGTCAGGTCCTTCAGTCAGGCCGTAGACGCCCTGTGTTCCGGGCAGAGGGAAGTACTCCACACTGTTCAGTGCGTAGTCAAACCGTATCAGCCTTGCAGTTCCTGATGAAGTATACATGCCCGAATAGTAGGTAGGCCTGCCGGTAACAGGGTCGGTCACGAGAATCGAGCCCCTTATTGACATTGACTTTACGGGCGTCCCCAGACTTTGGGCCTCGCGAAGGCAGGATGTCATACAGAAGAACAGGAGAATAAGGATAAAGTTTAGGATTGATCGGTTTAACAAGTTTTTTCTCATACAGGTTCTTCCCCTCATAATGTTAATTTTTCAAATATATCTAAATACTTATTAAGTATAATATTACATCATAAAAACTATAAAATGACAATAAGATATCTCAACTTAATATTTGATATCATGTTGACAATGCATGTCGTGCGTTATAGTAGCTATATCAATCTATAGCACAATCTATGCGCTATAGACCTCCTTTTTAAAGCCCGCTGCCTACCAAATTACAGCGGGTTATTTTTTCACATAACCTTTTATTAAATTTCCATAAATGAAAACAGTTAATATTTTTAGACTTTTTTCGTTGATACTGCTGGCAAAATTATTATTATCCTATAATACTTTCGTATGGGGTGGCGTTTATGATTATCAGGCAGGTCTCAGGATTCAAACAAGGTTA
Organism: uncultured Bacteriovoracaceae bacterium; assembly: GCA_964400685.1. Taxonomy (GTDB): domain Bacteria; phylum Desulfobacterota; class Desulfomonilia; order UBA1062; family UBA1062; genus DATCTV01. The sequence goes on from CAYNVT010000009.1 coordinate 53,792, forward strand.
CAACGAGATAACCGCTTCAGGCCGTATATATCCACAGATGCTGATGGATTTCGGGATATTGAAGCTGGGGGAAGGAGACACTTTCAGAGATGATTCTAAATATGAGAAGGCATATCTGCTGATATCAGGCGAAATCAGAATTACATGGGGAAAAGAGAGCTGTATTATCAGAAGAAGAAGCTGTTTCGATGAAAATCCGTGGTGTCTTCATGTATGCAGGAACATGCCGCTTGAGGTTGAAGCCTTTCAAGAATCCGAGATCGCAGTAATCCGCACGGAAAATGAAAAAATATTTGAGTCTAAGCTCTATGAGCGCGCCGGATGCAATGTCGAGGAAAGGGGCAAAGGAACAATGAATGAGGCATCTACAAGGCTGGTCAAAACCATATTCGACAATTCAAATGCCCCTTATTCAAATCTCGTACTTGGTGAAGTCATAGGCTTTCCCGGCAAATGGTCCAGCTATCCGCCGCATCATCACCCGCAGCCCGAGATATATTTTTACAAGTTTCTTCCTGAAAACGGATTCGGATTTTCAGAACTTGGCGAAGAGGCCTACAAAACGAAACATAACGATGCAATTCTGATAACAGAAGGACTGACCCATTCCCAGGCGGCATCACCGGGCCATGCGATATATTATTTGTGGGTGATAAGGCATCTTAAAGAAAACCGTTATGTATCGCCTGTTTTTGTCGATGAATATAAGTGGCTGATGAGTGAAAATGCCGTTATCTGGCCGGATAAAAAGTCATAGTGTAAGGAGTTCGATATGAGTTCATCTGAAATGACTGTCGCACAGGCTCTGGTGAAATTCCTCAACAATCAGTATGTAAGTTTCGACGGGCGTGAAGAAAGGTTTGTCAGGGGCATAATGAATATATTCGGCCACGGAAACGTGCTGGGTCTGGGGCAGGCGCTCGAAGAGGATTCAGGAGAACTTCTTATAATCCAGGGAAAGAACGAGCAGGCCATGACGCATGCGGCAGTGGCTTTCGCCAAGCAGAAGATGAGAAGGCAGATATTCGCCTGTACATCCTCGGTCGGACCCGGTGCCGCCAATATGCTTACTGCGGCTGCTACGGCAACTGCAAACAGGATACCCGTGCTCATCCTGCCCGGTGATACATTTGCCACACGTCAGCCGGACCCCGTTCTGCAGCAGGTGGAGAATTTCATGGATGTATCAATCAGCACGAATGATGCATTCAAGGCGGTTTCACGGTACTGGGACAGGGTAAACCGGCCCGAACAGCTCATGACAGCCATGATAAACGCGATGAGGGTGCTGACTGATCCTGAAAACACTGGGGCCGTCACCATAGCTCTGCCTCAGGATGTACAGGCCGAGGTCTATGACTATCCTGCCTACTTCTTTAAAAAACGCGTTCACAAAATTGAAAGAAGGGCGCCTTCACCGGAAGCTATAAAGGCAGCAGCCAGTCTTATATCGAATAAGAAAAAGCCTCTCCTCATATTCGGCGGCGGTGCGAAATATTCGGATGCATCGATTTCCTTTTTAAAGCTTGCCGAAGAATTCGGCATCCCCTGGGCTGAGACACAGGCCGGGAAAGGGATGCTCATGTCCTCACATCCGCTCAATCTCGGCGGTATCGGGGTAACAGGTACCCTTGCAGCGAACAGAATCGCGAAAGAAGCTGATCTGATTGTAGGCGTAGGCACGAGATATACGGATTTTACTACAGCCTCGAAGTCTCTTTTTGAAAACAGGGATGTCGATTTCCTGAACATAAATGTCTGCAACTTCGATGCATACAAACTGGATGGCGTTAAGGTCCAGGCCGATGCGAAGCTTGCTCTGGAGCAGATTCATAAAGAACTTCAAACTCTGAAATATGTTAGTGGATATAAAGATGAAATAATCTGTGCAAAGAATGACTGGCAGCATGAACTTGAAAGAATCAGAGGCATCAGATACGCAAAAGGGCTCAGGCCTGAGGTATGCGGCCAGATGGATGAAGTCCTGGGCGAATTCAGAGAATGCACGGGCTCTACGCTCACCCAGACCAGGGCGATAGGCATAATAAATGATATGCTGGGCAGGGATGATGTAATAGTTGGCGCTTCGGGGAGCCTTCCCGGCGATTTGCAGAGGATGTGGGATGTCAAGGGAGAGAACACCTACCATATGGAATACGGATATTCATGCATGGGATACGAGATAAACGGCGGACTTGGAGTCAAAATTGCGGAAGGGGAAAAAAAGGAAATATACGTTTTTGCAGGTGACGGGTCATACCTGATGCTGCATTCCGAACTGCTGACATCCATCCAGGAAGGAAGAAAAATCAACGTGCTTCTCTTCGACAATGCCGGTTTCGGTTGCATCAACAACCTCCAGATGGGCCACGGCATGGAAAGCTTCTATACCGAATTCAGAAAGCGTGATCAGAAATCAGGCAAGGCATCAGGCGAGCTTATTAAGGTTGATTATGCAAAAAACGCTGCCAGCTATGGATGCATAACGTTTAAGGC
>CAYNVT010000010.1:0-13085 GCA_964400685.1 uncultured Bacteriovoracaceae bacterium
GTGAATGCCGAGTATCGGGATTTCCCTGGGAAGCGACATCCTCATAGTCCTTAAGATTGTGCCGTCTCCCCCTATTGCCACCATTACGTCAGCGCCTGTCCATACGTTGTCTGTTTTGGGTTTATCCATGCACGCAGCCAGATGGTCTTCATATAGGCAGGGGATTTTTTTGATTTCCAGCCACTCGGCGACCTTCGCAGCCTGCAAGAGCGCTTGAGCGTTATCTTCTTTGCATATGATACCTATTTTCATTAATAGATAATATACATTCCACTGATATAAATATCCAGATTGAAAAAAGAAAAATACATGTACTTCAGACTCATTGGAATATTATTAAAACATGGGGAAAAACAGGAAAGAACGGCAGGGGTTTTAATTATCCCCTGCCGCTTGTTTATAATGTTACTGGGCAGTATCTACTTTAAGCCTGACAATAATGCTGTTCTGAACCAGTTCGGTACCATTGAGTTCAATATCAATGTTCTGCCCGTAAACTGGGATTGCAGGTATGTTGAATTTAAGCATTTTTTCGATGGCACCCTTGAGCTGAGCAGTTATTTCCTTCCCTATCTTATCCTGAATGGTCGGGAGAATGGCCGATGTAGTTGAGTTTGTGTACAGGAATGTAAGACCTGCGGGCTTGGAATTCTCGACATCAATTGTACCCTGTATAGTCTTACCGTCCGAGCCTGTGACAAGCTTCAGTATCAGGTCAAGATCTGCACTCGCCCTGAGCACGCAAGGATACTTCGGAGCAATGATTGATGCATTGTAAAGCTCGAGCATTACGTTTTTGACAATAACCCTTCCCACATCACTTATTCCGAGGGTGTCAGAATAGTTGCCAGAGAGATCGACAATTGGTGGAGTTGTAACCGTTATGATGCATTTTATATTATCCCTGGGCATGATATCCTTGACAGCAGCTTTAAATTCTTCTGAAATATCCAGATCCTTCAATAATCCGGCCTGCAACGCATTGAAGACGATATTGTTTATTAGGTCATCATTAATCGCCATGATAAGGTTTTCATCGTCTGTTACCTGAAGAAGCGGCAGTTCATCCGCTGGTGTGGAATAGAACATATTGAGACCCGGGATTTGAACCTCGGCTGACGGGTCGGCCAGTACGGAACCAAGACCGAGGTCCATGGTTATGTCGTTTTCCGTTGCAGAATAAAGGTTGGTTTGATCCATCGGCCAGCCGCTTATATTAATTCCCATGATATTTCCGGCAAGTGAATTGATGTCTACCAGTTCGGTATCGACAACAAGTTTGGACAATATATCCGATTTTACTATGTCTAGTATGAAATTGACAAACCAGCTCGGTATTGACAGGAAACCGAATTCTATTTCAGGATTTCCAAGGTTTACAGAGGAGCCTGACAAGTCTATTGTTGCCACTATCTTGTTGCTTGAGTTGACGCTCAGCTTCAATTTTGCATTCGAAATGTTCACGCTGTCGGCTTTCAGATTAAAATGAATCCTTGTTTCAATTCCTACAGGATATGTACGGTAGTGTCCCTGCACAAAAATCGCTTTTGCACTTCCGCCGTTCGGGTTCACCCAGGCTTCAGGGGTAATGGACATCTGAGTCGAGATTGTCCTGTCAGCTTTGATATCTGAATCAATGGCAATCTTTCCAATATTGATATAACCTTTATCATCGCCTCCCATTGCAGGGTCAATTCTGATATAGCCATTCATCCCGTCTGACACATTCGTCTGAATCGGCAATATCGGTGCAGTTCCTGCAAAAGGACTTTCGGGATTATGAGAACCGTAAAGCCCGTTGTCCCATCCATAAACAAGATCATTCTTCCATGTGTTCATGAAACTTGCAGCAGCATCTACGGCCTTGCCAAGAAGATCGTCGGTCAACATTATTCTGACTGCATTATCCACAACACCTGTTGCTCCAGGTTCCGCAGAATAACCAAGTGCATAAGAAACCCTTTCTTTATTCACAATGTATTTCTTATCGGTAACCTGGAAAGTCGTCGTCGTATATATGCTGCCCTGATCGAGCTGAAGGGTGTATTCAAATTCGCCTGTTGTTTTATCAAAGGCAATAGATTTCCCATTGTTTTTCAGGCTGAGCGGTTTGCTGTCTCCATTTATTATGACTCCCTTAATCAGGACTTCTGTCGTTCCGGGAGCCAGAACAGTTCCGTTAGGCGGACTGGTGAACTCAATTGTACAGGGCTTATAATTAGACCCCACACAGAAGCCAAGGAAACCCGAAGCAAACACGAATGCCATAAGTCCAGCCAGTAAATAATATAACTTCCCCCTACTCCTCATATGACACCTCCAAATATGATGATTTTTTAATTATTCCGATGCTTCAAACAAGCTACAGTTTCAATGTGATATGTCTGCGGGAATATATCGAACATTCTGAGTGATTCAAGGTAATATCCACTATTCGTTAAATGTTCCAAATCCCTTGCAAGTGTTGAAGTATTGCACGATATATAAACAATTTTTTCCGGTTTTATTCTATTGATACTACTGATTAAACTGGCAGCGCCTGCCCTTGGGGGATCCATTATTACAGTATCATACTCTGTGTTGTTTAGAGCCTCCAGATTCAGGCTGTTTTCTAAGTCAGAAGTTATTACGTTTACATTGTCAAGGCCGTTATTGTTTGCATTTTTTGAAACAAAACCTGTAAGCCTTCTGTCATGATCAATTCCGGTGACTTTTTTGCATACTGAAGCGACGGGAACAGTGAAATTTCCGCAGCCGCAATAGAGGTCAAGTACGTTCTCAGAACCTTTTACTGAATCGATTACATGCTCCACCATCATCTGATTTACACGAAGATTTGACTGGACAAATCCTCCAAGTCCCCCTGTTATGCCGAATCTCCTCATTTTTGTTTCCATACTATATACAAAGCACCCATCTCCGATGACTTTCATGCTGCCCGATGCCGAATTAACAAATACTGCACCAGATATGTTTAATTCTTTACATACACTCGAAATATCGTATGCTGTCTTATTACTTATCATTTGCCTTGAATGAACAATAATCTGTATCATGTTTCCAAGTGCAAATAATTCAATTGCTGATATTTTATTTTTCGATATTACATTATATATATATTTTACCAGAAAAGGCAATATGTCTCTTATCTTTCTTTCCGCAATAGGACAATCTTTGATATCTATAATATCATTAGTATTCCTTCTATAAAATCCAATTGATGTTCCATTGCATTGAAGGTGTATATGGCTCCGGTATTCATATTCCCTCCTTGAGGTTACAGGTGCATAATATTCAGTATGCTGATCTGAAAACGCCTTCCTGAGATGATTCTTCATGATTATTTCTTTCCACTTGATCTGTCCGGAATATTTTATATGCTGCCAGTCGCATCCCCCGCATGATGAAAAATATTCACACACCGGTTCAACCCTGTCCGGAGAGGCTTTGATTATTTCAACAGGTACAGCTTCAAGAAATGACGCATGTTTTCTTTCGATCCTTGCATATACAGTTTCCCCGGGAACCACCTGAGAAATGAAAACCGCCTGGCCTTCATCTGTTCGGGCAAAGCCTTTCCCCCCGAATGCCAAGCTTTCAACATCAAGTTTTAATATATCGTTAAGCATTATTTTTTTGTAACAATTCAATACACTCCTTGCAACGTAAATACCTTTTAAAATATATAACCAGAAAAAAAGCACTATGGAGAATGCTAATGGAACTGATAATGCAGTTTATCAATATTTTCCTTCATCTTGATATATATCTCGCCGATATAATACGTGATTACCAGACATGGACATACCTGTTTCTCTTTCTTGTAATATTCTGTGAAACAGGGCTTGTAGTGACGCCAATTCTCCCGGGAGATTCACTGCTGTTCACAGCTGGAGCGCTATCTGCTCTGCCAGACAGTCCGCTATCGCATATTAATCTATTTATTCTTCTTACTTTTGCAGCTGTTTGCGGAGATAATACCAATTACTGGATCGGAAGATGGATTGGACCAAAGGCCTTTCATTTCAAAAAATCCCGTCTTTTCAATCCCCTTTATCTTCAAAGGGCACATGTATTTTATGAGAAACATGGTGGTAAAACTATAATACTCGCTAGATTTTTGCCGATAATTCGAACTTTTGCCCCGTTTGTTGCAGGTATCGGTACCATGAGGTACTCAAAATTTGTACTTTTTAGTATCACAGGCGGATTGTCATGGATGTTTACCTTTATCTTTGCTGGTTATTATTTCGGTAACATTCCTATTGTAAAAAAGAACTTTACCCTGGTTGTAATGGCGATAATAGTAATAACAGTAATGCCTGCAATAATCGGCGGGTTTAAAAGCTGGCGTGCCGGGAAAAACATGAGTTAAGCCTATTATTACGAGTTGTCTTTTGCCATTGAATTATGAAGCATGATTCATAATTGTGAAATATAGTAAAATTACAAGAAATTAATAATTTTTTAACTTATTAATATTACAGTAGTTACAATGCATAACTGATAGAGTTAAAATAAATTATTGACAGTGTGTATTTTGTGTATTAGTGTTGTAATACAATATAACATGTCACAATGATACTGGGGAAGGAGGGTCTATGGGGGGCAAGTGTTCTTCTTCAGATTTGGAGATTTACACAAGGAGAATCAAGGATTATCCGATTCTTTCGCGAGAGGAAGAAAAGGAACTGGCCCTGAAATACAGAGAAGGCAATGAAGAGGCCGGTAAAAAGATTATAACATCCAATCTGCGATTCGTAATGAAAATCAGCCAGTCTTATTTCCATCTGGGTTACCGCCCGCTCGAAATCATCCAGGAAGGCAATATGGGTCTGGTAAAAGCCATTACAAGGTTCGATCCGGATAAAGGTGTGCGTTTTATATGCTACGCCATATGGTGGATAAAGGCATACATAAAGAACTATATCTACAAGAGCTACCAGACTCACACCGGCATACTTTCACATGCAAAAGGTCTTGTTTCACTCGACTGCAGCCTGTCAAGGGATCCTGATGAAGACGACAAGCTCCTTGACCATATGCTCGATGAAACACCTGATCAGGAACATGCATATGTCTGCAAGGAACGCCAGACATTTTTAATGAACATCATCTCCTCCGAACCGCAGGTATTATCTAACAGGGAGATATTTATTCTCAAGGAAAGGTTTTTTGCAGATCCGCCTGCAACTCTCAAGGATATCGCCTTGAGAATCGGCGTTACCAGGGAACGGGTAAGACAGATCGAGGCCAGATCTCTTCAAAGAATACGCAATGTTATCGAGACAAAACATGCCATGCTCTTTGACGATATTATTGATACCACGACATTGAAAATGAAACGCAGGAGGATATAGGACAGGAAGAGCGGATTCTCCTGTCAATGCCTGTCGTCAAGATCTTTAAATTTAGTCAGTTCAGGTGTCCAATTAAGTTTGAAATCACCAGTAGGGCCATTTCTGTGTTTCGCTATATTAATCTCAGCAATACCCTTATTCTGGGTATCTGCATTATAGACCTCGTCTCTGTATATGAGCAATATAATATCTGCATCCTGCTCGATTGCACCGGATTCCCTGAGTTCGGACATCATAGGCCTCTTGTCGCCCCTGGCTTCTACATTTCTGTTAAGCTGGCTTAACGCAATCACAGGTACTTTAAACTCTTTGGCGATTGCTTTCATAGATCTTGATATCTCGGAAATCTCCTGTTCCCTGGAATCCACCCTGCCCTTTATTTTCATAAGCTGAAGATAATCAACTACCACAAGCGCCAGATCTTTTTCTCTTATGGCAAGCCTTCTCAGCTTTGCCCTTATTTCCATCGGCGATATTCCGGCTGAATCATCAATATACATCGGGGCATCATAAATTTTTGCTGATGCATTGGTAAGTTTTACCCAATCTTCATTTTTCAGATAACGTGAGTCACGCAATCTGGTTTGATATATACCTGATATTGATGAAAGAATCTTAAGCAGAAGCTGATCCCTTCCCATTTCAAGAGAGAACAAAGCGACAGGCCTGTTTTCTATAACAGCCACGTGTTCGGCAATATTCATTGCAAGCGATGTCTTTCCCATGCCCGGACGGCCAGCGATAATAATCAGATCAGAAGGATGAAGCCCCCCCATTAACTTTGCATCCAGGTCGGTAAACCCGGTCTTTATCCCGCCCTCTTCGATTTTTCCTTCAGATATCAGTTTTATCCTGTCATAAAGACTGTTTACAAGTTCTTTTGTTCTGATAAGGCCTGTTGCTTCATTCTTCATCTCCCTGTTGATATCAAAGATGATCTTTTCGGCCGATTCGACGGCATCCGTTACTTCCCCCGCATTTGTCCTGGCTATCTTTACAATCTCATTTGCGCCGGTGATAAGCGATCTGATGATCGCCTTGTCTTTAACAATCCCGGCATAGTATCCGATGTCTGATGTTGTCGGGACTCTGTCGGTAAGCTGGCCGATATAAGCCGCTCCCCCTGCCTTATCTAGTTTCCCTTTCCTGTCAAGAGACTCGGCAAGTGTTATATAATCTATGGGAATACCTTTATCCCTGAGGATCAGCATCTCTTCATAAAGCATCCTGTTTCTTTCTGAATAAAAATCTTGAGGAGGAAGGACATCAATAATTTCATCCATGGCGGAGTTCTCGAGAAGAACTGCGCCAAGGATGAATTCTTCAGCATCCTTATTGTGAGGAAGAGCTGCTATTGTTTCTTCCAAGACATTAAACCTCGGCTTTTACTTCGACTTTAATTGCTGCTGCAACTCCGGGGTACAGTTTTATTGTAACATCATGTGTTCCCAAATGCTTAATCGGTTCTACAAGATGGATCTTTTTCTTTTCGATTCCAAAACCTTTATCCTTTAATGCATCTGCAATCTGAGACGTGGTAATCGAACCAAACAGTTTCCCGTCATCGCCTGATTTCACATTAAAGCTCAATACTACAGCAGAGAGTTCATCTGCAGCTTTCTGTGCATGGTCTCTTGTCTTTGCTTCAGCCTTTATCCCTGCCTCGATCTTATCCTTGAAAGTCTTTGCCGCCCCTTTTGTCGCAGGAATGGCCTTGCCTCCCGGTATAAGATAATTTCTCGCATAACCGTCTTTTACTTTTACTTCCTGCCCTGCAGAACCCAGTTCTTCAAGTGTTTCCAAAAGTATTACTTTCATGCCTGATCTCCTTTTGTTTTTATGCGTTTTCTGAAATAAAACCAGTTGTCAAACAATCCCAAGAGTACTGCCATAATCATTATATACATCTGTGTTATTATCAACAGGTAAAAAAATATCCGCCATCCTGTCCATATTTTCATGTACTCGAAAATGAATACAATTACCGAAAGCCCCTGGAAGAAGTATCCTATACAAACAATCAGAAGGATGTTCAGACCGATCGTATTCACTATTTTATTCGGCAGAAGAGAGAACACGGAAGCAATAATGAATACTGCAATCAGCCAGCCAGGACAACTCCACTGGCTGAGGTCGATTTTTGCAGCAACTTTTGATGCGATCACGAAATTGAACCACATTATCATTGCGGTTCCTATGACAGTTATAGATGGGAACAATTTTATTATCGCTTTTTCGATGGAAGACCTGTTGACATTGAAAGCGTCAATATCAGCCTGATTCAGTACTGTTGAGTATTGTCTGATAAAATTATCCATCATTTCTTTTATCCATGCCGAAACCGTATGATTTATGGTGGAACCGCTTTTATAGCTTAAGAGTGCAATCATTGAGATGAATATGATAGATGCAGTAATCGTCGGAACAAACACCGACATCCCGATCATCTTCCTTTTAATCATTTCCCACATCAGCAAACCGCATAAAATGATAATGGCATATGTAATCGCCCCTTCAATAAATGCCGGTATCAGACCTAAACAAACGGGGCTTAATGCGACTGCATATTTCAACACTCCATCTGTTCTGCTCGCGAATATGCAATAAAGTGCCGGCAAAAAAAGCACAATACCCATTGTGAATTGAGGCATGCAGATTAAAGATGTACCGGAAATAAGCAACACCCCGGCTGAAAGCCAGGGTGTTTGTGTAATGTTTCCGGTCAATGCCGGGGGCATATTCCTAATTGTGAACAGTAAACGGCAACAGGGCTATCATGCGTGCCCTTTTAATCTCAATTGCAAGGTCTCTCTGATGGCGGGAGCATGTACCGGTAATTCTTCTTGGCAGAATTTTACCCCTGTCCGTTATATAATCCTTAAGGACCTGGCAATCTTTATAGTCTATCTTAAGTTTTTTATCTTCACAGAACCGGCAGCTCTTCTTCTTGAAGAATGTCCTGGATTTGTTTGGAGCTCCCGACTGTTTCGGTTTTCTTGGCCTTTCCATGTCTATACCTCCTCTTCCGAACTTAAGGCTGCGGGTTCAGAATTATCCGCCGCCTTGTTATCCTCTTCAACCAGCTCTTGAGTCTCTTCTGTTTCAGCAGCCGGCGCAGGCGCAACCACAGCTTTTTCAAGGTCTTCCCTCTTCACATGCTCATCAAGTTTGATGATCATGAAACGCAATACATTTTCATCAATCCTTAACGTGCGCTCAATTTCGGAAAGCATCTTTCCGGGACCTTCAAGGTAGCTGAGAAAATAATGGCCTTTAGACTTTTTCTCGATTTTGTAGGCCATGGTTTTTATTCCCATGTCCTCGATCCTGATTACTTCACCATCGTTTTTCTTGACATTGTTTGTAAAACGGGTGATGACCTTTTCGACTGCATCTTCCCTGAGTTCAGGGTTGACGATTTTCATGAGTTCGTAAAACATCTGTTCCTCCTTATGGATTTTTTAGCCCCGCCTGGAGCAAGGAGCGCGTTTCTAATATAACAAACACTTTTTATATTCAAGCATGTTTTTCCAATGGCTTATTGGATTGAAAAAAAGGGACAGCCGTTTAACGGCGTCCCTCGGTTTCGAGACTTCAGACGTCCCATTTTCCCTGCGAACGCAGTTTTTCCACAATCTCTTTTGATTTTTTCTTAAGCTCCATATAATCGGTTTTAGCTACTCTGTTCAGCGGCATCTCACCCTGATTGATGATCTCGACATGAGACGGCCTGGAATATGCAGCTATATCGTCACATGCCGTTATAACATCATTCGGGGTTATTGGTTTTTCTTTATCGATATTCTCAGCAAATACCATAATACCTTCACTGAAAATGTTATGCTCGACACCGATTACCGCAATCGCACCAATTCTTCCCTTTAACCTGCCTGAAATATGGCTTTCGATATCGTCCGGGAACACCTGATAACCTTTGGGTTTGATTACCAGCTTTGATCTGCCGGCAAAGTGAAGACCATCGGCATCATAATAGCCAAGGTCACCCGTATAGCAAACGCGGTCTTTCGATACTGTTTTGCGAGTATTTTCTTCGTCGCCCAGATAGCCAAGGAAAATTTGAGGCCCGGAAAAACATATCTCGCCGACCTCACCAGGACCCTTCTCTTTTCCTGCCATACCGTCCGCCTGCATTGGCTCACGAATCGATATGGGGCAAAGCGGCATATCGAATCCGATACCTTTTACAAGGTCGTCAACCCCGGCATTGACATCTGTATATGTACAGAAGCCGGCTGTCTCGGTAAGGCCAAGCCCGGTTCCAATACGTTTGGCCATTTTTGACATTTTTTCAAGAAACTCGCGTGTTACCGCCTGACCGCCGTATATGGCGAAATTTAATGACGAAAGGTCATATTTGCCATAATCAGGAAGCCTCCATTCCATATTGAACAATGCCGGTATCTGGCCGATGTTCTTTATCTTGTAAGCCTGTATAGCCTCGAGGCTCTTGATCGGGTCGAATATATGAAGGATAACGCTTACACCGCCGCCGAATATGGTTGTGGCAAGCTGTTCGGTTATGCATCCCACATGTGAAGGAGGAAGATTGATTAGCATGGTATCGCCTTCTTCCAGTTCGAATGATACGGCAAGCCCGATATTCTGAATCAATATGCTTTCATGGCATAGAAGTGCCGGTTTCGGTGAACCGGTAGAGCCTGTCGTGAAAATAATAAGGCAGGCGTCCCTTTTATCAACAAGTTTCCTGGCCCTTTTGACTGTTCCGAAGATAAGGCTTTTTATAAAAACTTTCTTAATATCCTTAACAAAATCAGTGATCCCTACGGCACCATCCATTATCATGTCCTGTTCCTTCTGGAACTGAACCCAGTGCTTGATATAGGGGGAATTCTTCATCACTTCGGCAATCATCGGCCTGAAATCAGCCAGGGGTGTCTTGCCAAGGAAAAAATACGCCTTGGGCTTCATCTTATCCATGCAGTACTGAATCTCTTTCGCTTTCAGTCTCAGGTCGAGCGGGGCCACAATCGCACCTATGCGGTAGCATGCATAAATCAGATAGACATGTTCTTTCAGCAAAGGGAGCGACGTGGCGACAATATCTCCCTTTTTTATCCCGATTGAAAGCAGCTTTGCTGCAAATGCCGATACTGATGTATTGAATTGCTTCCAGGATATCTTTTCGCCTGTATTGTGTTCGATAATTGCAATTTCACCGGGTTTGCTCTTTGCATACTTATCGACATAATCCGCCTGATTTGATAGCAGCTTACGGTATTGCTCATGAAAAAGTTCAGGGTTCTTCTTTGCCATAGTATCCTCCTAAGATATTTGAATTGTGTCCGGAAATGTCAAATAAACAACGGAATCCGGGGGCATCATTATTAATATAAAGAGGTATTTCTGTCCAGACTCAATCGCAGAATTCATTCAAACTCCCTTATGATGAGATTCTTGTTTATGATTAATATAAAACATCCGGCTTTACATGTGTTCAAAGGTGCTGTTAAAAATAATTCATGGCTTTAAAAGGGAGGATTAAGCAATGAATGAATTACTGAGTTTTGGCACAGATATCAATTTATGGCTCCAGCATTTCAGCCCTATGCTGGATGTGCCTTTCAAGGTTATTACGTTCAGCGGGGAGGAGCTTTTCTTCCTCATTTTCCTGCCATTGATATACTGGAGCGTCAGCAAGCAGACAGGTGCAAGGCTGCTGGTCCTTTTCCTTTTTTCCGCCTGGGTTAATTCGTTTGCCAAGGTCCTTGCAAATGATCCCAGGCCCTTTCAGTATGACCGCAGGGTTCAGGCATTGCAGAATGCAGAAAGCGGAGGCTTCCCGAGCGGCCATACTCAGGGTTCGGTTGTTGTATGGGGCTATTTCGCAAATGCTATGAAAAACAAGTGGCTCTGGATTTTTGCAGTAATAATGATGCTGCTGGTTCCGCTTTCCAGGCTTTATCTGGGCGTCCATGACCTGCCAGATCTCATCGGCGGATACATCATAGGTTTTGTACTTCTAATATTTTTTATATTGTTTGAACCCGCAGCAACAGGATGGCTGAAAGAAAAAAGCCTGTCTGTTCAGCTTGCTCTTTCAATTATTATCCCTGCAGTCATGATTGCAATCTCTCCAGGGTTGGATGAAGGCTGCATAACAGCCGCTTCAACATTAATGGGCATGTCTGCCGGTTTTGCCCTTGAGAGAAGATTCATACGCTTTTGTTCCGGGGGCACAGTATTAAAGAGGTCACTGAGATATATTCTGGGTATTGCAGTGATAATCTTACTGTGGGCGGGTTTGAAGATAGCATTCAAAGGACTCGAACCTGCTTTAGTGTTCAGGTTTATCAGATACCTTATTATCGGTCTATGGGGGTCATTTGCAGCTCCATGGGTGTTTGTGAAGTTGAGGTTTGCAGTTACGGAACATTAAGGGATTTGAGAAAACCGGAAATTGGCGGATAATTAACGATTAAACCGGCTGCCCGAGCAGGGCTGAGGCCTTGATGGCAGCTTCTTTCACCGCTTCACCATATTCTTCGTAATGAGGCATAATGAGCCTGTCCAGCCCTGAAATGCCTATCGAGCACACGACCTGACCCTTGTGATTAAGCACTGGAGATGCAAAACAGATGATTCCCGGCTTATATTCTTCGTTATCAACAGCCAGTCTGGAATCCTTGACGCGCGAAAGGGTGGTGAAAAGTTCTGTCCTTGAAATAATGGACTTGGGAGTATATTTTTCCAGAGGAGATTTCCTGATGATTTCATCAATCGTCTTTTCTTCCATAAATGCAAGAATCGCTCTGCCGAGTGCAGTCTGAGTCGCAGATTCGCGCGTGCCTATGGATATGCTTATGGTGATTGCATCTCTTGGCTGTTCGACTGCTATAAAAACCACCTCTCCCTTATCAAGGATCGCCAGATGTGTATTCTGGTTTGTGCGCTGGCAGACATCCTTCATGATAGGCCTCAAGAATTCTTCAAGGCGCAGGTTGTCCGAGAACGACCCTGCAAGCTCAAGTACCTTGAAACCGAGCGAATAGCGTTTAGTATCGTTGTCCTGATAGATGAAACCGGCCTTGACCATTGTCTTTATCAGGCGGAAAACGCTTGAACGGTCTATCTTGAAACTTGCTGCGATATCGTTGAGCGTCAATGGAGAACCGGCTTTTGCAAGAATTGTCAGTATGGTGAGCCCTCTTTCAAGTGATTGAATTGTTCCGTTGTTCATGAATTGATGAGGTATAGGTTTTAAAAACTAATGTCAATCAGATGGATATATGTTTAATAGATTATTGCAATCATCATAAACAAATTCGACAAGATGAACATATTCCAAAACCGGAGGATTTATGAAAGCTTTGATTATGGGCGGCGGGATGTCGGGTCTGGCAACAGCTATCAACCTTCTCGATGCGGGAATTGATGTCGAGATTATTGAATCTGATACGATATTCGGAGGCCGGGCCAATTCCTGGCTGGATAATGACGGCGACATGATTGACAATGCGCTTCACGTGTTCTTCCCCTATTATGTCAACCTAATCAATTTCTTTAAAAAAATGGGGATTGATAAAAACATAATCTGGAAAGGTACTGACTTCTTCTTCGCCCAGGACGACGGGAACCAGCCTGTGCTGCATTTTGAAAACTACCCTGCGCCGCTGCATACTGCCGTTGCATACATGAATCTTATCAAAAACTATAAAGGCATTCCCAAATGGAAAATGCTTGCCA
>CAYNVT010000010.1:13095-55940 GCA_964400685.1 uncultured Bacteriovoracaceae bacterium
CGTTCGCATATGCCGTGGGCGCTTCGAAAAAGGAACTTGACGAGCTTGACAATCAGTCCTGGACTGAATGGGTTTCCAGGAGAGGCCCGCGTGGAGCCTTCAAGCCCATGTCTCCTGCGATATATGGCCTCACATTCACCCCTGAATACGCCATATCGGCCAAGGTGATGGTCAACTGGTTTAAAAAGGTTTCGGCATCTGCCGAGACGTCCAGGGTCGGATTTGCAAACGGAGGACTTGGCGAAATCTGGGTCGGAAGCTGTCTTGAGTACATCAAGGCAAAGGGCGGCAGGTTCGAAACAGGTAAAATGGTAACCTCGATAAACTGCGAAGACGGCAAAATTAAGAGCGTAACTGTAAATGGCAAAGAAGAGTATAAGGCAGATATCTATGTATCAGCCATAAGTCCCTATTCACTCAGAAGGGTCATCCCGAAGGAATCATTCAAATACAAATACTTCCAGGAACTGACCCATTTCGAAGAATCCCCGTCGCTTTCGATTCAGGTATGGTTTGACAGGAAGCTTACCGATGTCGACGTGACGTTTTTCTCCACAGACTGCATTTTCAATACCTATGCAGACCTTTCAAATGTCCTTCCTCATATATTCAAAGGAGGCAGCATGTTCGAGATGGTCATTGCGCCAGCCGATGCCGTACGCTTTCTGCCTGATGAGGTGATTTATGAAAAGACGATCGAGGATATAAGGAGGCTCTTTCCTGCCGCACGCGATGCGCACGTAAAAAAATACAGGGTTATAAGGGAACGCCAAGGCGTTTACCGGCCGTTTCCTGGCATGGAAAAACACCGGCCGTACCAGCGCACGCCCTACCCCAACCTCTACCTCACAGGTGATTATACGAAGACTCATGTAAGTTCTGGCGGAATGGAAGCTGCGATCTGGACAGCCAATCATTGTTCGGAACTCATCATTCAGGACAAGCTCAACAAACGTGTCGGGCTGAATGTCGAATTTGACCCTCCAAAAGGCCTCACTCCTCTTATCAGGCCTTTAATGTATACAGGCCTTATTTTAACGCTTATGACAGGTGTAAGAATTATCAAAAAACTCTTTTTCAGATGAAGACCTTGATCAGTGTTTTCATAATCTTTCTTATGATGGCGACCTGTCTTGAAGCGTCAGTCAAGGTAGGTCCCTGGAAAAAGATAAGAGAATCTGACGGTATAATCGGCTGGGTCAGGACAAATTCCAGGAGCAGCGTCGATGAAGTCAGGGCCGAGGGAATTATTGATGCACCGATTCCTGTTGTCGAAGCGGTTTTAAGGGATATTCCCGCGCAGAAAAAGTTCATGTTCCTGTGTGATGATGCAAAAAAGATCGAGCTGCCTGGGTACCCTAACACAACCGACAGTTTCAGCACATACTTTCAGCAGGGCCTTCCCTGGCCTTTGTCAGACCGCTACGGCCTCGGAAGGATATCATTCATGCTAGATGTCCCGACAGGCAGAATAATTGTCCGGGGTATCGCTATAAAAGCGGATTTCAAACCTCCCAGATCAGGTATGGTTGAATTGCCTTTCGGAGATGTCACATGGATTCTAAAAGAACAGGCAGGTGAGAAAACACTCCTTACCTATCAGTTGCTGACAGACCCTGGCGGCAATTTGCCAGCAAGTGTAGTCAATCTGCTTTTAAAAAATCTCGGGGTAACAACGCTCAAGAATATCAGGAAGCTTTCCAAACAGCCGCCCTACAAAGATGCCAGGGCAATATTTACGACTACACCTTACCTGCAGTACTGATGCCGGCAGAAACATCTTTAGCTCAAAGGCAGGAAAGCCACTGATCAAACCAGTGGTTCAACTGTCTTCGAGTTATTGAGAGTACTCCTTCTCAAGATTAATTGAATTATCAGCCGGTGAGATGCCCAGAATACGCCGGGTCTCATCGGCATCCGCCAGTTCCCTTCTGATCAGCTTGGCCATATGGGCAATGCGCTCAATCAACTGAACGTTTGTGGCAAGTTCTTTTTTCTCGTAGTCAAAATAGATATTATCCTCAAGACCAACTCTGACTCCTCCGCCTGCCGCAAGGGCTGTGACATGTACCGGCAGTTGAAAAACCCCGATACCGGCGGCTGACCACAGAGATGCTTCAGGAAGAGATTTTATAAGATAGGCAATATCCTCAATACGGGCCGGTATGCCTCCCAGTGAGCCGAATATCAGATTAAAATATAGAGGTTGAGGAAGTCCTAGCTTTTTATGGAGGTGTATGGCGAAATTGAGCATGCCGCTGTCGAAAATCTCAATTTCGGGCTTGATACCCTGTGCAAGCATTGTTTCAGCCAGCCTGAATATAACATCCGGAGGATTTACGCTTGCCTGCCTGGGAAAATTGAGAGAGCCTGTCGTGATGCTTGCCATTTCAGGCTTTTCTATTCCTTTCAGGAAAAGGACTTCGGACCTGTGTTCGAAGTCTTTGAAGATTCGTCCGCTTGTTGAAACGCAGATAATGACATTGCACTCTTCCCGGATCCTGCGGATTATTCGGCCATATCTTTCGGCTTTATAACAGGGTTTTCCATGTTCATCACGGATATGCAGGTGGACAATGGCAGCCCCTGCACTGTGACAGGCTACAGCATCCCGCACGATCTCATCTTCGGTTACTGGTACATGAGGAGTGTCTTTTTTTGTGGGTACCATCCCGGTGATAGCAGCGTTAATTATAAGCTTCGGATATGGTTTTACAGGATAGATGGAATGCATGATGACAATCTCCTTGTTAAAAATGCAACTTAAGGCGCTCTTTCAATGCCCTTCTCATGCCGCCGACTGCCCGGCTGAAAAGGATTCTCGATGATTCCTTATCTGTCCCTGTGTCTTCCCCGGACTCAGCCATGAGAGTAGCCCTTGATCCGGTCAGCTTAATGAATTCCTTGTATCCGAAACCGAACCGGGCATGTATGCGTTCGGCACGTCCTGCATCACTTAGAAGATCGAAGAGAACATCCAGGGCAAAAGTATTTAATAAAGGGGTGTTCTTCTTGAGAGCCAACCAGGCGAGAACAAATGGGATCAGGTCTTTCGCCAGGCAATACGGACTTGAGAATTCCGCTGCTTCAGGAAAAATTCTCAAAAGTTCATTTTCATCATGAATGTTGAGGTAATGGAGTAAAACTTTGCGATATTCCCAGGCTGAGCGCAGTCTTGTTTCATGTCGGTTGCCGCTGGCATTGGCTTCATCGCTGCGGACCCTGAATTGTGTAAGCTTCTCCTCCATGATGTGGATATCGTATTTGAAACAGAGTCTGACCCAGAGATCAAGATCAGGCAGTTGATGCAACCTTGAATCGGGCCGTCCGACGACATCGTAACATTCACGGCGTATCATGACACTGGGTAAACAAATACAGTTGCCCTCATAGAAAAAACGTCGCAGCCATTCGTAACGGCTTCGATTGGATTGAGTGAATATGCTGAAATAGAAATGGTTTTTGTCAGTGAAGGCTTGACCGTCGTCATCAATTATCTGTGCATCGGTAAAGACCGCGCCATGTTCAGGGTGACTGTTTAAAAAATCAACCTGTTTCTGAAGTTTATCCGGCAGGTAGGCGTCATCAGAATTGATAATGGCAATATATTTCCCTTCCGCCAGATCGAGGCCTTTGTTTTTCGTATATATCATTCCGGCATTATGAGTTGAGAACGTGGCCTTTATACGCGGATCGTCAAATCTGGCAATCTCCTGAGCCGTGCCATCGTTTGACCCGTCATCGATAATGATCAACTCGAAATCTTTATACGTCTGAGCCAGGACGCTTTTTATACTGTGAGCAACGTACTTTTCATGGTTATAGGCGGCCATAATAACGCTTACTTCAGGTACACGGCGGCGTGAGACCATTGCTTTGGCCGGCACTCCTGAGACGGTTGTACCGTCAGGCACGTCTTTATGAACACATGATTGGGCTCCGATTATGCAATCCGCACCCACCTTCACATGCGGGAGGACTACTGCCCCGGTTCCCACAAAGGTATTCTTATCTATGGTAACGCTTCCGTTGATATTGACCCCAGGGGCGATATAAACATTTTCACCGATGATTGAATCATGCCCCACATAAGCTCCATCTGAAACTACTGTATTATCTCCAAGTTTCACCTGGGGTGAAACCACTGCATTATGCCTGACAATGCAACCCTGACCGAGGATTGCGTCCGCTGATACAATTGCAGTTTCTGCTATCATGTTGGCCAGAGTGAATCCGGCTTTTTTCAGGAGATCTCCGTATTTCTTTCGCGCGGTAACATCCATGATGGCCACCACTGCCTGAGCCCCGGATTCAGCAAGTTGCGGCAGATTATCACTGGTGCCAAGATTATTAAGTCCATAGGTCGACTCAACATATGCACACGGGAAAACATCGTCGACATAGCCTATAAAATCGTAACGGTCTTTAAAGATAGAATAGATCAGGCCGGCAAGCTTACCGCCTCCCACAAGGATAATCCTTATTTTATTTTTGTTTTCTCTCATCATAATTAATAATCAGCACCGTTTCATAAATATTTAGACTATGTAACGAAGACCAGGCAACCAAAATTTCCTATCTGAAAAATGTTTTTATTGACACATAAATCCTGAAGGTGATTCAAATGGTTTCTGTCAGGATTCTCTGATTTTCTACAAGTATTCTAATATATTATTTTAATCAAAAGGAAGGGAATTCATGAAGGGAAACGATGTAATGACAATCGATGAATTCGAGGGCAAGAAGCTTCTTAAACAGTACGGAATAGACGCAATAGAAGAGTTCCTCTGCCATGACGCTGCATCGGCATGCGCAGCGGCTGAAAAACTGGGTCATCCTGTCGCCGCTAAAGTCTGTTCAGCTGATATCCTTCACAAGACAGAGACGAAAGGCGTAATCCTGAATATCGCAGATTCAGGCGAAATGAAGAAAGCGGCCATGGAACTCTCTGAAAGGTTCCCGGGCAGAAACCTCCTTATCCAGAAAATGGCCAGGAAAGGAATCGAACTCATAATCGGGGCCAGGAGCGACCCTGTTTACGGGCCGGTTATTCTGGCAGGGTTCGGAGGGATATTCACCGAAGTCTTCAGGGATACATCCATCGAACTTGCCCCAATAGATAAAAAGACGGCTATGAAAATGCTCCAAAGCCTCAGGGGGGCGTCCCTTCTCATGGGTTTCAGGGGCCATGAAGGCGCCGACGTCGAGAAGATCGCCAGTTGTCTTATAGGCATCTCAAATCTCATGATGGAACGGGAAGATATCAGCGAGATAGACATAAACCCGCTCATAGCAACATCCGAGAGGGCAGTTGCAGTCGATGCGCTTATAAGACTCAACGGCTCTCCTGCCGGAAAAAAGAAGAAGGCTTCAGACAGCCGTACCGTGGACCCTTTCTTCAACCCGGAGAAAGTGGCCCTGATTGGCGCATCCCGCAGTCATGGAAAAGGCGGCAACATCATACTGAGAAATACAATAAAGGCCGGTTTCAGGGGCGAACTGATACCTGTCAATCCGTCAGTTAATGAAATACTGGGCCTCAAGGCATACAAATCGGTCAGAGACATCCCCGGCCCAGTCGACCTTGCAATGATAGTCATACCCAAGACCGCCGTGAAAGAGGCCATTTCAGACTGCGAGGCTAAAGGGGTCAAGGCTGTCATCCTGAGCACAGGCGGATATTCCGATATCGGTCATGCCGGCACGCTCGAACAGGAGGAAATCGTCGAGCAGACAAAAAAAGCCGGAATAAGGCTGATGGGTCCGAACAGCATCGGAACGATCAATCCCGCTTCAGGCCTGGCAACTTCCATAGTCGGGCTCGAACCCATCATGCCCGGAGGGGTTTCCCTGATAGGCCAGTCAGGGGTTTTCTCATCCGGCTGGGGCAGATGGATAGCGGACATGAAACCATTCGGGATATCAAAGATCGCCTGCATCGGGAACAAGGGCGACATAAACGAATGCGACCTGATCGAATACATGGCGACCGATGAAAAGACGACAACACTGGGCATGTACCTGGAAGGGGTGATCGACGGCGAAAGGTTCATCAGGGCATCATTAAAAGCCAGCTCGAAAAAGCCGGTAGTAGTGGTCAAGTCGGGAAAGACAGAGGCCGGCGCCCAGGCAATAGCCTCCCACACGGGTTCTCTCGCAGGTTCGGACGAGGTGTTCAATGCGGTTTGCAGAAGGACAGGCCTTATCCGAACTCCCGATTCAGAAAGCTTCTTCGATACGCTGGCCGCCTTTGAAGCCCTGCCTCTGCCGAGGGGCAACAGGATGGGGGTTCTGTCCATCACCGGGATGGGTTGCGTCGTGACAACGGATGCATGCGACGAACACGGGATAGAACTTCCTGAACTGAGGCCTGAAACACTCAAAAGGCTCGGCGAGGTGATGCCTTCATGGGCCCCTGTCAGGAACCCTGTAGACATCTGGTCTGCAACCGAACAGCATGGCTCGAAAAAGACCATGAGCCATATTGCCTCGTGCCTGCTTGACCAGAAGGACATCGACGCTGTCATGATAATATTCGTGCTCATGCCTGAAACCATATATGATATCGAGGAGGCCTTCGGAGACATCATCAGGGCGCATCCCCATAAGCCTGTTTTTGCAACCTATTACGGGGGCACTGAAAAAGAGGCCAGACATGTGCATGAAGGCTTCATGAAACTCGGCGTCCCGTCATATCCCACTCCGGAGCGTGCCATCTATGCATTCAGCTGCATGGTCAGATATGCAAGATTTAAGGGGCTGATTAAATAAGGGACAGGTTTGCTTCCGTCAGTATTTCCTTCAGGGTTCAGTCTGGCAGGAACCGGATACCAGGCGCCTCCCGGAATATCGCAAACAGGAAATAGATCATCCGCTTAATACCCTCCTGTCGGCATGCTCTCGAGGACGTCGTCGATAGCGCAGGCCGGGCATTCGACTTCAGCGGCAGTTTCGACGTTATCAGTCATGTGAGGTATGCCCTGCCCTATCACAAGATGCTTTCCGTCGCCGTATTCATCCCACTGCGGCTGAGAGGAACTTACGTTCGGATCGCCATACCAGGCAAAGCTTCCCCAGTAGGCCATCATTTCATTTGATATGAGGTTCCTCTCAGGCTCGTTCTCATCGTCCCACATCAGCCCGATCAGGCTTTGGCCCTGAGGAAGGAAATTTCCGAACATGAAAGGTACATCCTCTGCATGGGAACCGCCCAGCAGGAATTTAAAAGGCCCGGTTCCATTATCCCAGACGAAATTATACGCATAGACTGAATCGCCGTATGAGGACATCAGGCCTGCGGTATAATCGACTCCATAATTGCGGAAAACCACCTGCCCTGCCGATACGCCCTGTTCGTATATTTCCGCGGCGCCTGCGCCTATGATATCTTCCACAGTAAGGGTGGAGACCTCAGGGTCATAATCCCTTATCAGGTTGTACAGGTCTTCAGAATCCACTAGAAACATCATCAGAAACATTTTCAGTTCGCTCGAATTGCAGCCTATTATCACCGGCACATGACTGTAATCACCGTCCCTGATCTTGAGCAGGATTCTTTCATCGATCACTGTCCCGTCTTCGAAAATCCCGAACATGGCATCGCTTATATTGCCCTGGTTGTCCGAGGTGCCTCCGGTTTTGGTAGCAACGGCCGAGTCATATATTTTTTCAGCAGGAAGATTTCTGAGATATTCGCCCAGGGCGGTGCCTTCCTCTTCAATTATGGCGTCCGCTTCGTCATTGTCGCCTGCGCGTCCTTCCTGTATGAGCAGCCGCCTTATAACGTTAAGGGTCCATTTCTGTGCGGACGACATTGAAGACGAAATCATGAAGCCGCTGTGAATAGCAGCCTTGTGAAAGAGTCCTTCGGCCAATGGAGACACCATAAGGGACAGAACGTTCATCGCCCCTGCCGATTGTCCCGCGATTGTGACATTGGCCGGATTGCCGCCGAAGGACTCTATATTGTCCCGCACCCATTCAAGAGACTTTATGATGTCGAGTGTTCCGTAATTACCGGAATCGTCAAGGCTGTCTCCCGTATTGAGCACCGGGTGATAAAACCAGCCCATAAGCCCTAACCTGTAGTTAATCGTAACCACTATCATATTGGCCTTTGCGCTCAGATGCGCTCCGTTGTAGACATCGAGGCCGGATGAGCCGATAAGGTTAGCCCCTCCATGAATATATACAAAAACAGGCAGATTCTCCTCAATCGTGTCCGGTCTCCAGATATTAAGGCAAAGGCAGTCCTCGCAACCCTGAGGTTTGCCGAAAAAATCATAGTCAATCCAGTTGAGAGCCGTGCCGTATTGCACGCATGCATCGCAGAACGAGTCGGCATTCCGAACCCCCTGCCATGAATCGGGGTCCCTCGGCGCCATCCATCGCAGTTCACCCTGAGGTGCCCTGGCATATTTAATTCCAAGCCATGAAAGTGTGCCGTATTTGTCTGCTGCACCCCTGACCTGGCCATAGACTGTATCCCTTACAAGTGATGACTGAGTAGGTTCCCCTGAATTATCACTGTTGCTTGAACAGCCTGGAGAGAGAATAACTGCAATACAGAAAAGGAATATTTTCATTTTTATTGAAGAAAGCATATTCCCTTTACTATGGCATGCCATGGGTTCATTCATCATTCACCTCACATCTTTCATATCCTGATAATATTATCGGCAATACCGATGTTAAGAATGAACGCACCATAAACTCGGGTGCAGATATACGGCAGCAATACCATAAACCCCTTTTTTGTCGGAGTATTAAAATATTAGATATTACGCAATATCAAAGGGTTATATTTTATATTTCAATTCTGCTGATTTTTGGCACGCATCTGGCTTGGTGTTAGCCAACCGAAAAGGAGGATCCACAAATGAAGAAATCAAATAAAAATAACACCTGTATGATATGCAGAAATGAAGAGGCAACAACCACATGTGATCATTGCGGTAAACCGATATGCAAAGATTGCAGCTTACTTGAAATCTGGGGAACGGGTGCCGAAGATCTGAGTGCGAAATATCTCTGCCCCGTCTGCAAGGAAAATCCCGATGTCAATCCATGGGGCGCTCATACCCTAGAAGCCGAGAAACTGGCGAAAGCGGCCTGATAGGTCAAGCTGGAAAAATTAACTGTTCATTCAGTAATACTTTATCTGCTTAAGAGGTATATGGCATGGATGGAATTGAAAGGGTTGCGGTAATAGGCACAGGAGTGATAGGCTCCGCCTGGGTATCGCTGTTCGCCCAGAAAGGATACCAGGTATTAGCCTATTCGAGAAGGCCTGAAACAAGGGAAAAGGGATATCGCCAGGTCTGCTCCAACCTCGATTTCTTTGTCGAAAAAGGTGTACTGACCCTGCAGGAACGCAATCAGGCCGTTGAACGCGTCAGATTTGTTTCAGAAATCAAGGACGCAGTCAGCGATGCCCATTTCATTGAAGAATGCTCCGGCGAAACCTATGAAATCAAGAAGCCCATATTCGAGGAGATTGACAGCTTTGCACCGGCTTCGACAATAATCGGGAGCAGCTCTTCGGGCCTTTGCATGAGCGAGATTCAGCAGTCGGTTAAGCATAAGGACAGGTGCGTCATTACCCATCCCTGGAACCCGCCGCACCTTATACCCCTTATCGAAATCGTACCCGGCAGGGATACGTCCGAAGCCACGGTCAACACCAGCATCAAATTCATGGAGCATCTGGGCAAGGTGCCTGTGCTTGTTAAAAAAGAGGTGCCGGGATTCATCGGAAACAGGCTTGCAGTGGCGCTTTGGCGCGAAGCCATCGACCTGGTTGAAAACGGTGTCGCCAGTGTGGAAGATGTCGACAAGGCCCTTTATGCAGGCCCGGGACTAAGATGGGCGCTGATGGGCTCGCATATGATCTACCATCTGGGCGGCGGGGAAGACGGCGGGGTCGGCCATTTCATCGACGGTATCGGTAACACGACATTCAAGGCGATCTGGGAAGAGCTCACCACCTGGAACTATATAACAGAACCGATGAAGGAAAAACTCATCGAAGGCATTCAGGAAGAGATGAAAGGCCGCAGTTTCAAGGATTTTGTCAAGTGGCGGGATGACAAGATATTCGAGCTTATAAAGCTTGTCTATGGAGGCTGACATGTCTGGCAAAATCATGAGTGTGGAGCAGGCGATCGGCCTGATAAAAGACGGCGATACAGTTGCTGTAGGCGGTTTTGTCGGCAATGCTCACCCTGAAGAACTCACGTCCGGCATTGAACGCATATTCCTTGAAAAAGGCCGCCCTAAGAACCTTACCATAGTAGGCGCCGCCGGTCAGGGAGACGGCAAGGATAAAGGGCTCAACCATCTTGCGCATGAAGGCCTGATCAAACGGGTGATCGAAGGCTACTGGAACCTGGCCCCAAGACTGGGCAAACTGGCGCTCGAGAACAAGGTTGAGGCATATAATTTCCCCCAGGGCGCAATCTCATGCCTATTCCGAGAGATAGCGGGCAAACGCCTTGGATTCATTACGCACACCGGGCTTAAAACCTTTGTTGATCCCAGGCTTGAAGGCGGAAAAGTAAATGCCAGAACCACCGAAGACCTTGTCGAACTGATCAGAATAAACGGACAGGAACGCCTGTTCTACAAGGCATTCCCGATAAATGTGGCGCTCATCCGCGGCACGACCGCGGACAAGCAGGGAAACATCCGCATGGAGAAAGAGAGTACATCGCTCGAGATGCTTTCCATGGCTCAGGCGGCAAGAAATTCAGGCGGGATAGTAATCGCTCAGGTGGAGAGGATATCAGAGAACGGCAGGTTCAGGCCCATGGATGTCAGGGTACCTGGAATATTTGTTGATGCTGTTGTTGTCGCAAAACCTGAGAACCACTGGCAGACCTTTCTCGAAGTGTACAACCCGGCCTATACGGGCGAAATTTACGCCCCAATGGAAAATATGGAATCCATGGCGTTCACGACGCGCAAGATCATCAGCCGCAGAGCGGCAATGGAACTCTCACCCGGGGCAATAGTCAATCTCGGCATTGGAATGGCGGACGGTATAGCTGCAGTGGCCGCCGAAGAGGGCATACACAACCTGTTCACTCTCACGGTGGAGTCCGGGCCGATCGGAGGGGTGCCTGCCATGGGTCTCAGTTTCGGGGCCTCATCAAACGCGCAGGCGATAATCGATCAGCCGTACATGTTCGATTTCTATGACGGCAACGGCCTCGATATGGCGTTTCTGGGCATGGCACAGACGGACAGGCACGGTAATCTCAATGTCAGCAGGTTCGGAACCAGAATGGCGGGCTGCGGCGGATTTATCAACATTACGCAGAATGCCAGAGAGGTCATGTTTATCGGGACTCTTACCGTCGGTTCCGAAGTCGAGGTGCGTGACGGCAGAATGAAGGTCGTCAATCAGGGACGCGGAAAGAAATTTGTCGAGCATGTCGAGCAGATCACTTTCAGCGGCGAATATGCACGCGAGACCGGGCAGAAGGTTCTCTATATCACTGAGCGCGCCGTATTCGAGCTCAGGGAAGAAGGCGTAACGCTGACGGAAATCGCACCTGGGCTCGACCTTGAACGTGACGTGCTTGACGAGATGGAATTTGTTCCGCACATCTCTCCTGATATGCGTCTCATGGATGAAAGGATTTTCCTCGATGAAAAGATGGGAATCCATGATGAAATTTTAAGTAAAAGAAAAAACTGAACCGGGGGCGGTTGAGCATGGATATATTAGAGCAAGGTATTGGAGAACTTTTTACCGACCCGGATCCTGATAAAGCGCGTGAATATTTTCGCGGCAAATCACGAAAAAAGACAAACAAGCAGACAAGCCTGAAAGATGCTATTGAGAGGTTCATCCATAACGGCGATTATCTTGCGATAGGCGGTTTCGGCTCGAACCGGACTCCTCTGGCTGCCTGCAATGAAATCGTGAGGCAGGGGATCAAAAATCTTGGATTCGCAGGAAACGCTTCCACACATGATTTCCAGGTGCTGGCGGCAGGGGAAGTCTTTGACCGTGTCGACATGGCCTGCGCCGTAGGAATGGAAGCCAGAGGCATGAGCCTGTGCGCACGCAGATATCTCGAAAGCGGCCGCGTCAGTATCTGCGAGTGGACGAATTTCGGCATGGCCGCCCGTCTTAAAGCGGCTGCCATGGGTATGCCTTTTATAACTGCGAGAAACATGATGGCTACCGATACATTCAAATATTCTGCAGCAAAGATCATGAAATGTCCCTTTACCGGCAAACAGCTTGTAATGCAGCCGGCACTGTACCCGGATGTTGCCGTGATACATGTTCATGAGGCGGACATCTACGGCAACTGCCGAATAAGAGGAAGCTTCTTTTCGGATGATGATATGGCTCAGGCGGCAAAGAAACTGATCATCACGGCGGAACGAATAATTCCGAACGATGAGATCAGGCGAAACCCGATGGACACCATCATTCCCTATTACCTTGTGGATGCCGTATGCGAGGTGCCTTACGGGGCATACCCCGGAAGCATGCCTTATGAATACTTTTCGGATGAGGAACACTTAAGGGAATGGCTTCTGCTTCAGCATGATTCCGCCCGATTCGAGGCATTTCTAAGGCGCAATATATATGAATGTCCGGACCATGCAGCGTACATCCAGATGAACGGAGGCACAGGTAAGCTTAATGAATTAAGGGCGAAAGAACTGATGCTCCACAAGGAGGACTCTCATGCGGGACTATAATATCATGGAGCTGATGATCTGTGTTGCGGCCCGTGAACTGGGCAACGGCTACACGGCCGGAATAGGAACGGGTGCGCCCTGCGCCGCCGCTATGCTCGCTCAGAAGACCCTGGCACCTCACCTGGTGATAATGTTCGAATCAGGAGGGATCGATCCTGGGTTACAGGAGATGCCCGTCTCGGTCGGTGACTCAAGGACATTCAACAGGGCTGTTATGGCAGGAGGCATAATGGAAATAATGCAGGCATGCAGCCGCGGTCTTGTGGACTATTCGATACTGGGCGGCGCGCAGATCGACATGTACGGAAATATCAATTCAACCATGCTTGGCCGTGATTATTACAAACCATCCATAAGGTTGCCGGGCAGCGGCGGCGCAAATGATTTCGCCTCTCTGTGCTGGCGCACGATCATTATGTCAGTGCAGGAAAAAAAGCGTTTCGTAGAAAAGCTCGATTTTATGACAACTCCCGGGTGGCTTCAAGGCGGGAGTTCCCGCACGGAAAAAGGCTTGCCGCCGGGAACCGGTCCCTACAGGGTTATAACCAATATGGCCGTTATGGACTTCGAACCAGAGAGCAAACGCATGAGAGTGATATCAATCAATCCCGGTTATACATTTGAGGACATCCAGAACAACTGCGGATTCGAACTGCTCAAGGCGCCTAAAGTCTTTGTCACAAAAGCACCGAGTGCACAGGAACTGAAAATCCTGCGTGATGAGATCGACCCGCAAAGGCTTATAATAGGCAGATAAAAATATTGCAAAATCCCTGGATTCTGGTTCTGCATTTCGCATCATACCTTGACTCTGTTACACCGTACCGGTAAATTGAATTCATATGAACAGGTTCTATACATGCCTTGCAGTATCCATAATCATACATGTAGCAATCCTGGTTCCATTGCAGCTCATGGCAAAATACGGAGTATTAAAATCTCCTCAGGTAATTAAAGTATCCCTTGTCGGTTCTCACACAGGTAAAGGACCGGCCGAACCCGAAACCACAACCCAGCCGGATTTTGATATAAGCTATCAGAAGGATGAACCGATTTTGAAAGAACCGGAAGAAACCGATTATCCTGATGACCAGCCTGATAAGATCAACGAACTGCCGGTTGATGATCCCGGGAATATTGCCAACCTCAGTTATTTTGGAAAGGTCAAGGGGAAAATTTTTATCAACTATAAATATCCCCAGGAAGCTGCAGATGCTGGCATACATGGATATGTCTTAATTACTTTTATTGTAGACAATTCCGGCAGAGTATCTTCATTAAAGGTGAAAAAAAGCTCGGGCTATAAAATTCTCGATATCGTTTCGTCAAAGGCGGTGCTCGATGCAAGCCCGTTCGAGCCACGTGAAAACAGCATCAAGATAGAGGTTGGCTTCCATTATGTTCTCGATAACTGAGGTATCAGTTTATTATTTTCTTTTCTCTGAGTTCCTCAATTTCCTGATCAGTATAACCGAACCAGTCTTTTAATATCAAAGAGTTGTGCTCACCCAGTCCGGGTCCCGGCATTCTTATCGAACCTTCAGTATCAGAGAATTTATACGGTATTCCTGGAATATCGACTTCGCCGAACTGCGGGTGGGATGTGCTTGCCAGCATGCCTCGTGATATCAGGTTTTCATCCCTGTTCACCTGCTCGCAGGTATATGCGGTTCCGCATGGGATTTTCCTCTTCTCAAGGTTTCCCACAACCTCAGCAGATGTATGCCGGGTCGTCCATTCCTCAATTATGGCAACAGCCTCGTTGTGATTATGTATCTGGGAAATAAGGTTGTCGAACTTCGGGTCATTTTCAAGCTCGGGTCTGCCGACGATTTCAGAGAGGTCTTTCCACTGCCTTGATGTTATCGCCACTATTGCGACCTTGCCGTCCGAGGTCCTGAAAAAACCATAAAAAGGCATACGGTCGTCCGAATTGAGGACATCCCTGGGCATTCTTCCGAGCGTTCTGTTTGCATCTTCCATTGAAGGCCCGATCGCCCTGTCCAGCATGGCTCTGTAATTTGAGAAATAGAGCACATCCTGCATCGACATATCTATGTGCTGGCCTTTGCCGGTCTTCATCCGGTGAATCAAAGCAAGCAGCACGGCATTGGCTGCATAGGCGCCTGCCGTAAGATCGGCCCAGTAATTTGTCGGGGTTCTTAAACTTTTCTGATCGTTCCAGAAATGACCGGATGTGGCCTGCGTTATTATATCGAAAGCGACTCTCTCGGGATTAACCCCTGTTTCGCCGAATCCGGAGATGGATATATGTATAATGTCTTCCTTTATTTTCTTGAGTTCATCATAACCAAGCCCGTATCTTTCCAGAGAACCCGGTACATGGTTATGGACAAATACATCCGCTCTCGGTGCAAGCCGCTTTATAACATCACTGCCTTCGGGCCTTCTGAAATCAACAGCCAGCCCGTACTTGTTTCTGTTGAATACCGAGAAACCCCTTTCCGCCCCGGGCACGAGGCTGAATATTATCCTCAGAGTCTGTCCTTCAGGAGATTCCACATGGACTACTTCGGCTCCCATGTCTGCGAGAATCTGAGTGCAGCGTGAACCTGATATGAACTGTGCAAGTTCTATAACCCTGATTCCTTCAAGAACACTCATGGTTTACCCCCAATTCGATTGTGGATATAACAATCAATGTAAACTTTGTTAATAAATATTGCTGTAAAGTATTAATTAAATTGTATTTTTTAACAATTACATGCTTGACGAAAATCTTCAATAACTTATTATTTGATAAAAAGAGGTCTTCGTTGATATATCATCAGGCCAAGTATCAGGTCTTTCAAATATCAAGGAGGAATTACTTATGAAGTTTATGTCCCTGCCAGTAAGGCTGCAAGCAGCCGCTTTATTTATTGTCATGCTTTTCTTTTTTTCGTCTGTTTCCCATGCAGGCGTCTGGGATATGGATATACCGATCCCGAATAACGATCCCGGCTGGGCAACATTCAGAACGCTCTGGGACAAACACTGGGACGGGAAGAACATCGATCAGATAATTGCCTGCTTAAAGGGTATAGAGCAGAAGAAACCCGACAATCTCGAGGTCAGCCTCTGGCTTTCAAAGGCCTATGGCATTAAGGGAAAGCGCACCAATAAAAGTTCGGATTACAAGCTTTCCGAAGCATACTGCGTAAAGGCCCATGCTATCGACAAAGACGACATTACCGCCTTCAAACTCCTGATCGACGCGGTTCCCAATATTTACAGTTATAATGAAATAATGGCTAAATACGGACAATGGATTAAATCCGTTTCCCCTCTTCCTTCAGGAGAGGCCCTGCCGCTTATGCCCAATCAGCCCGGCTGGGATAAATTTTATGGCCTGTGGCAGCAGCGTTACGATACGCAAAAGGCGGTCTCTGCAGTAAAAATGCTTGACGAAATGGCCGCTCAAGATCCCGGTGACGGTATGATTCAGGTCTGGGCATGCAGGGGGAACTATTATCTAGGCGAATACTGGTCATCCATGGACATGCATGATTCCAAGGCGATGCCTTACTATAAAAAAGGCATCCAGTACGGCGAGAAGGCAAAAAAACTACTCCCCCACAGCGTGCCTGCCACATACTGGTACCAGCTGAATCTAGCCAGGTCTCTGCAGTATGCAAGCATTCTGACTAAGGCAAGGTATTTGAAAACCTTTGTAGAACTTCTTCTTTTCTGCTCATATGAGAATTCTCTTTATTATTATTTCGGCCCGAACCTGACGCTGGGGACCATGATCACTAATGCAGGATGGGTTGCAGAAAAAGGTATGGGCATCGCAGGCGTATCGCTCTCAAATGAGATGATATCCCTTGATCTGGCCGGAATCCTTTATCCTGACTATCTCTATATTCCCTATGCAAAAGCCGACGTGCTTGCATACAAAGGCAAAAAGAAAGAAGCCATGAAAATCCTTGAAAATATTATGGCCATGGACCCCGACCAGGACAAAAATGCCATAGCTGAAAACCGTTGCCATCAGAGATTTTCAAGACTTCTCTACTATAAGCTGAAGAAGGAGAAATGAAGTCTGTATTATTTGCCGGGCTTTTATTTGAGAAATTGATGATTCGATAAGGAGGTGTGTATTGTCTTACAGAAGCGATACTCTTTGCGGGTTGTTTCATTCCCAGGCACTGCGCTACGGAAGCAAGCATGTTTTTCTTATGGGAAAGTTCGATGCCGATGGAAGCCCGTCGGAAACCTATTCATTCATTACGTGGGAACAAGCCAGAAATGAAGTAATTTCTCTGGCCAGAGGGCTCAGGGCCCTTGGCCTCGGCAAGGGAGACCGGGCTGTAATTTTTTCAGAAAGCAGGCCTCGTTGGATAATTGCCGACCAGGCCATTCAGGCATGCGGCGCGATAGGCGTACCTTTTTACCCTACGGTTTCCATGGATGAACTTGTGCATATGATAGGTAACTGCGAACCGAAACTTGCAATTGTATCGACAATCGATAAAGCCCTTAAAATCAACACGGCCTGCGAAGGACTTGATAAATTTCCTGTTATTGTCTTCACGCCTTCAATAGGCGAAAGGCCTGATAATTCATATTCTCTGAGGGATGTATTCAAACTCGGTGAAAAGGTCGATACCTTGGATATCGAAGAGAGCATCCAGCGAGTAATACCCGACGATACTGCATCAATTATATACACATCAGGCACGACAGGGCTTTCAAAGGGAGTCGTCCTTTCACAGGCAAACTGGATGGCGAATATTATTCAATGCACGAACTCCGAGATGATGCAAAGACAGAAGGAGCTTGAACTGCATCTTGTTTCGCTTATTCACCTGCCGCTGTGTCATTCATACGCCAGGACAAGCGACTATCATGTCTCGGGACTCTATCTGGGCGGAACTTTGGCCTTTGCCAGGGATTATAAAACACTTCAGCAGGATCTCCTTGAAATAAGGCCCAATATCATTACATCAATACCGATGTTTTTTGAGAAGTCATTTGAAAGGGTCAAATCGGCAGTTGCGAAGCAGAAAAGACCATACCGTCTGCTGTTCGAACTCGCACTCAGAACCGGGAATCTTTACTGTGAAAGCATGGCTACGGGCAAAAAGATGAATATCTTCCAGTTGATAGCTTTTGCTCAGGCCAACAACCTGGTCTTCAACAGAATCAGGGAACTTATGGGTCTTGACCGGCTGGTATTGGCCCTTTCGGGAGGCGGCAAGCTGTCAAAAGAGGTATGCACATTTTTCCGCTCACTGGGAATTCAGCTTAACGAAGGCTACGGGCTCACCGAAACAAGCCCTGTCATAAATTTCAACGAACCCGCTTTCACTGATGAAATGCCCGAAACGACTTTTGGAAAATGGATCAGAAAAATGCTTATCGATATCATGACAGAATTGATGGTCGTCTGCCAGTCCAAGGGGATATCGCCTTATTCCCACCCGGCACTGGGGCTGAAGCTGGCGTTGGTCTATTATACTCTTGTTTATAAAATGCGGGTAAAGCCGGGCGCTGTAGGCCGTCCGGTATTAAACACCACGGAAAAAACAGCCGAGGACGGAGAAGTTCTCGTAAAAGGACCGCAGATATTCAAAGGATACTGGCGCATGCCTGAAGAGACAGCAGCAGCTTTCACCGATGACGGTTGGTTCAAGACAGGCGATATAGGCAGGTTTGACTCTGACGGGTTCCTGGAGATTACGGACAGGAAAAAGGAACTGTTTGTTACTACCGGCGGAAAAAATATTGCCCCCCACCCCATTGAGGTGTCTCTCATAGCCAGGCCCTATATTGATCAGGTATGCCTTGTGGGCGACAACAGAAAGTTTATTTCCGCTCTTATAATTCCCGATTACCATGCAATAGAGAAATACGCTAAGGCTGAAAGCATAACATACAGTTCCATCCAGGAGCTTGTGAGTCTGCCTGAAATCGAATCTCTTATTCAGAAAGAAATCGATTTCGTTAATGCAAGGCTCGCAAGGTTCGAGCAGATAAGGACCTTCAGAATCCTAGCGAATCCGTTCGATGTTGCGACAGGCGAACTGACGCCTACAATGAAGGTGAAGCGCCGGGTCGTGTATGAAAAGTTCAGCAGCGATATTGAGAAGATGTATACTCAAATCAATTAAGATTATGTCCCGTAAATCAGAGAGTGTACCGCTCTTTTCCTGTCCATGCCAACATAACGGCCAGACGAGGATTACCACATTTATTTGGAGTCAGATATTGATTTACCTGTAAAATCATGTAAGTTATGAATTTGAAATGAATGATAGTTCATTTTAAACATGAGGGGCATACGCTATCCTCGACTTATAAAACACTAATGGGAAGAAAGGAGATTTCATGAAGGATGTAGTTATTGTATCGGCATGCAGAACCGCCATCGGCACTTTCGGCGGATCGCTAAAAGACATGATATTGGCAAATCTTGGTGCGACTGCAATGAAAGAAGCTGTTAAAAGGGCTGGAATCGATCCGTCGACGATTGACGATGTCCGTTTCGGATGCTGCATGGAACATGTCAACACGCTCAATGTAACAAGAACGGCAGCGCTTCTTGCTGGTATCCCGGTTACCGTTCCGGCAGTGACGATCAACAGGGTATGCCCATCAGGAATGGAAGCTACTGCAAGCGGCATGGCAATGATTCAGGCTGGCATGGCTGATATAGTTCTTGTCGGCGGGATGGAGCATATGTCCGGTGTCCCTTACGCATCGCTTGAAGCCCGGTGGGGCTGCAGACTTCAGGACAAGACGCT
Organism: uncultured Bacteriovoracaceae bacterium; assembly: GCA_964400685.1. Taxonomy (GTDB): domain Bacteria; phylum Desulfobacterota; class Desulfomonilia; order UBA1062; family UBA1062; genus DATCTV01. The sequence continues at coordinate 32,568 of CAYNVT010000010.1, forward strand.
TGTCGACTGCGTTATAAGGGGACTTCACTGCGGTTCGTATGTTCAGCCGCTTTCAGATGACAGCCCTGCGAAAGATACGCCCCTTTTTGATATGTTCAAGGGAAAGCCATACATCATGGGCCAGACGGCCGAGTTCATTGCGGCGATGTACGGTATAACCCGCGAAGAAATGGATGAAGTGGCTTTGAAGAGCCATAACTGTGCAGAAAGGGCAACAAAAGAAGGCGCATTCGCTGAAGAAATCGTGCCTGTTGAAATTCCCAGCAAAAAGAAAGGAAAACCGCCCGTGATATTCGACAAGGACGAGCACTTCAGGCCGGGACTCACCATGCAGGACCTTGCAGACCTTCCACCGGCGTTCATTCCCAAAATCGGCAAGGTAACTGCCGGAAATTCATCAGGCATCAATGACGGAGCATCGGCAATGGTAATTATGAGCGCTGATAAGGCTAAGGAGCTGGGTTTGAAGCCGCTCGCAAAAATACGCTCGGTCGGCCGCGGCGGGTGCCATCCATCGGTAATGGGATTGAGCCCCACTCCTGCAGTCAAGAACCTTTTGAAAAACGACCCCAAGCTCACCATCGACAGCTTTGAGCTTATTGAGCTGAATGAAGCCTTTGCTTCACAGTATATCGGCTGTGAAAGGGATCTGGGATTTAAAAGAGACCGTGCGAACCTCAACGGCTCAGGCATCGGACTAGGCCATCCGGTGGGCTCTACAGGCTGCCGTATCATAGTATCGCTTTTATACGGGATGAAAAATCGTGGTAAGAACCTCGGACTCGCCACCATCTGCGGCGGTGGCGGTGTAGGAATGGCAACAGCAATAGAAATGATCTGATTCTTTTTTTTAAGACAGGCCGTGTACATTGATATCCTGATGTCACGGCCTTTTCATCATATACAATTACCTGAAATCTTTAGTGTTAAATAAATATTATCGGAGTATAATAATAGTATGAAATTGTAATTAGGGAGGAAATAATCATGTATGATATTATTGTTATAGGGGCCGGTTATTCAGGCATGAGCACTGCAGCGCTTCTTTGCGATTACGGTAAAAAAGTCCTTGTTCTTGAAGGATCCGCGTTGAAAGGCGGCAGAGCCGCATCATTTAAAGACAATGACGGCTATACCTGGGAATATGGCGCCCACTCGCACCGGCTAGCACATAAAGGCATTGCCAATCAGGTGTTCAAAAAACTCGGTGAAGAAATTGACTTTGTCCCCGAATCGAATGATTCCAAACTCATATTCAAAGGGAAATTCTGGGAAAGGCCTCAGGGCCCGTTGGGATTTCTTTCAACTCCAATGCTGAGCCTAAAGGCCAGATTCATTCTTCTGCTTTTCCTGCTTAAACTGAAAAAAGCGCACCCCCATGACTGGTATGAGAAGACGCTTCTTGAATTCTACCGCACATGGTTCAAAGATAAAGAGGTGGAAGAATTTCTCTCCTTTTTCGGTATGACTGTCATGTGCCCTGATGCGACAAAGGTCAGCGCCGGAGAGGTTATAGATTTTCTTCAGAGGGCGCTTGCCGCAGGAATAGGAGTCGGTGAACCGGTGGGCGGTTCAGGGCAGCTTTTCAGAAAGCTTAAAAAACATATAGATAAAAGAGGCGAGATAAAGCTTGAAGAAAAGGTTACCTCCATAAATGTCGAAAACGGACGTATCAAGGGTGTGACGACAAGAAATGGAACCTATGATGCTAACAGGGTTGTTTTCGCAGCAAGACTTCCTCTTCTGTTGGATATTATCGACAACAGACTGCTTTCACATAAGCTGGTTTCATATGCAAAGAACCTCGAGAACAGTTCGGGTCTTTCAATTGATTTTATAACACAGGGCCCTGCCTGCAGAATCAAGGGCAGCATACTGGGCGTTGACATTCCGATATGGGCCAAATTTCAATCGAATTCTGACGATTCCTTTGCGCCCAAGGACAAATACCTTTCCACCTGGGGGATCATGCTGCCATGGAAATTCGACGGTGATCCTGCTGTTGCTGAAAAAACTGAAAAAAAATTAAAGGCAACCATCTCTCATTTCCTCCCGGGTTTTCTGCCAAACATCATCAAGGAAAGAACTATCGTTGCAAATGTCATGAACGGCAATGTGCTTACTCCAGCACAATCCAAACCGAACAGACCCCGGGTAGTGTGCGACACCATCGAGGGACTTTATTTCGCAGGTGACACCGTAAGAGGTGACGGCTGTTCCGGTGACATCAGTTTTTCATCAGCAATCAAGGTTGCGGATACCATTTCAGGTGAACTGTTCTATTAAATGTTCCCGGAGGATAACTTGAGCAGCCTTTACAATCTTATTCCCTGGCCTGAAAAACTCATCCAGGAAGAAGGATCCCTCAGCCTTAACGACATTGTCCTCATTTCTTTACCGGAAGATGCGGATGATGCCTGGAAAGCGAAAACCCGTGTTTTTATAGAAAAACTAAAAGAGCGCTTCGGTATTAATGCCAATATAATTTCAGGATCGGCAGTAAATAAACGAAATTATCCTATCATAATTGAAAAAAAAGCCGGTACTGTTAATGTTGTTACAAGCATAAATCCAGACGAGACCTACAGTCTGGCAGTAGATGATATCATCCTTATAAGTGCCAATACGCATTGGGGGCTTCACAATGCATTCATGACGCTGCTGCAGCTTATCATACGAAACGGAAATTCAGCCATTGTTCCAAAGGTTGATATCAAGGACAGACCACGCTTTTCATGGCGCGGCACGCTCATTGATCCCGCACGGAATTTCCTGCCTGTGGATACAGTTAAAAAATATATCGATTATATTTCCGAACTCAAAATAAATATCCTCCACTGGCATCTGGTAGATGACCAGGGGTGGCGTATGGAGAGTTTAGTATTCCCTGGGCTGCATCAATCAGGAGGAAAGGGCGGATACTATACCCAGGCCGAGATCCGCGAGATTATAGCCTATGCAGAAGATCGCAATGTCATGATCCTGCCGGAAATCGACATGCCAGGACATACATCGGCAATGCTTTCAGCCTATCCCGGACTGTCCTGTACAGGAGAGCCTGTCGAACTTAAGCAGCGTCCGGGCATATTTGAGTCAGCACTTTGCGTATCGAACAATGCGGTTTATGATTTTATCGACAGGCTTATCGGCGAAGTAGCAGGCCTTTTCCCCTTCCCTTATATTCATATAGGCTCAGATGAAGTGGTTGCAAGCGACTGGCTCAATCATGATGCATGCACCTCACTTATGAATAGCAACGGAATCAAGGATAAAACAGGTCTTCATGCATATTTTGTCGAGCGCGTAAATGATATCCTCCTGAAGCATAAGAGGAAGATGATCGCATGGGATGAAGTGGCCCATTTCGCACCTGACAAGGCAGTCATCCAGGCATGGAGAAACCACAAATTCGCATTGGTTGCAGCAGAAATGGGACATGACGCAATCGTGTCGCCTACCACGCATTGCTATTATGATTACCCCCATCTCGTCACATCCGTTGAAAAGGTGTATTCATTTGAACCTGTTCCCGAGAACCTCTCCGAAAAATATGCAAATCATATCCTGGGAATCGAGGCCAACCTCTGGGGAGAATGGATAACACCTGAAAGGCTTACGAAAAGGGCCTTTCCAAGGATGCTCGCCCATGCAGAGGTCTGCTGGACACAAAAAGAAAACCGCAACTATGTTCATTTCAAGGAAAGATTGCATGCCGTATCCGAAGCCATGCAAGAAAGGGGGGTGAATTTCGGCACGAAATTCGAGCCGTTCCTCTGGCTATGGTTCGGCATCATGAAGCTTTATGATATCCTCTTTATCAGAGATAAAGAAAAGGACAGCTGACAGCGCCCGGCAGCTTTTTATCAGTCATTTAACTCATGCCCGACACTGGATTTTTCGTTTATGCGGCTTCTATCCTGAATGAAGCAGGGCCCAGCCAGCTCGAAAAGAATTCGGCATCCTTCATACTTTCCGGAAAGGCCGTTCTATACTCATTTGCCCATTCGAAGAAAAAACCCTCTATCGCGGCATCCACCGGAACAAGCGCCCATACCGAACCACCGGGACCAGTATTGAACGCCGATGATGCCGGCGCCCCCAGCCTTCTTGCAGCCTTGGCTAAAAATATCGTCTGGGGCGTCTGGTTGCCGAGATGCGTTACCCCTAGGTTCTGTGATTCAAGAGCCAGCCTGCCGAATTCTTTTATATTTAATTCAAGAAGTGAATCTCCGGCAGCCGGGACTATTTCCAGACTTTCCCTTATGAAATGTTCGAGACGCTTTATGAGGTATACGGGATCAAGGCCTCCCTTTTTTACGGATTTCCTTATTATTGCCGGAAATGTCTTCTTTATATAATCCACACCTGCATCCACAAGCACTTCGTTGAGGTTTTTAAACAACGTGGTGTGATGCCTGTTCCAGATATCGACCAGAACGGATGTGAGCATGTAAATCATATTGTGTTTTCCCAGAATATTATCTGCCATTCCCGCCTTAACCCCGCTTGTTGCAATGCCCATTACATATCCTTCAGGAAGCGGGATTTCCCTTTCAAGATTAACGGGGCAGAAGGAATACTGGCTGAATCTGTTTTTTGTGCAGCACATGAGCGCAGTATAGTCCTCTCCGCCGCTCAATGTTCCGGTTCCGATATCCCCGGGCAGTCCTCCGAAATCATGTCCCTTTTCAATAGCCCCGAGATACCCTGCCATTGATTTGTCATCAGGTATATTTAAAGCAAATTCAGGCCTTGAATGGAGTCTGTTGACATGAGCGATGCAAAGGGAAAAGCCTGCTATCAGCGCACTCGAACTGCTCATTCCTGATCCGGAAGGCAGATCGCTGGCAAAGGCTATGTCCGCGCCCTTCAAATCAGGGCCGAAATTACGGGTAATTCTCCTGGCAGCAGTAACCGGGTAGTTCGTCCAATGCCCCGCCTCGGGTATTAATCCCTCATTCAGGTTGAATGAAGTTTTCTTGACACTGGACATATCGAAAATATTTATCTTGTTGTCATTCCTTCCAACCGCCACATAACAGATGCCCCTTTCCAGGGCGGCAAGAAGGCTCCGGCCACCGGCGTAATCAGTATGCTTTCCGAAAAGCTCGATGCGCCCCGGAATAAAAAGCATGACCGATTCGGCATCCTTATCTGCCCCCTGTTCAATCAGCTTCGAGCAGCAGATTGCAAGCATATTGGCCTTTGAAACAGAGGCCCTTTTGCTTAAGCCTTTTTCAACCAGCCTGTCATAGAAGTCATCATATTTTGAGAATTTTGAAAGGCATGTGATCAGGCTCAAAGGACGACCTCCTTATGCCTCAAAAAGGTATCGACGGACTTGATATCGGAACGCCCTGTCATATCCAGGACACCCAGTCTTACAGGTATCATTCTGAATTTTTCGTTAAGATTGTTCATGGCGTATTCTACTGCGGATGCGATCTCGTATTCCCCTCTGACAGAGGGCTTTATAGAACGGCATGCATCAAATATCGACCTGGAGAATCTCCAGCAGTTCATACTTATGTATATACTGCCGGCGTTCTTTTGTATTAATTCTTCTGAAGGCTTCTCTACAATCCTTTTCAAATATAATTCATCATCCGGTTCCAGAAGGGCATTTTTTGATACACGTTCAGCCGGGATATTGCCAAGCTCGGAAAGAGCCTTGCCGTCGAATGCAACAGTAGCGCATGAATTGATTTCTCTAATCAGTCTGAGGGCTTCAGCCGGGTAATAATTGTCCGAATTGATTACGGCAAATGCATCATCTCCTGCGAATCCGGCTGCAGCTGAAACAGCATCGGCAGTGCCTTGAGGCTTTTCCTGCACGGCAAAACTGATAGTCACCCTTCCGGTCTTCATGCAAGTGTAATAATCCCTGATGGGATCAAAATCCTCACCAGGCCCGATAACAAGACAAACCTTTGAAAAACCTGCATCTGCAAGGGCGGTTATGACATAGTCAAGAAACGGCCTGCCAATCGGGATCATTGCCTTTATACCGGTATCGGCGACATGATTCTGCTCAGGAGTAATCCCTGCATTATTATCCCGGTTCCTCATCCTGGTGCCAAGGCCACGCGCGAGTATTACGGCCTTTTCCATAGCACCATCCCCCATAAAATAAGATTCGTTATGCTGAAACAGGTATTGAACTTAATACTTCTCTGAAAAACAGCGGCGCGGCATCACTGAAGCTGTTAACATATATGATTTCCAGGTTAAGGGTTGCATCAGCAGTCAGTTTCATTATGTCCGCCTCATTTTTTGCAGGAAGTATCACCCTGCTTATGCCCGCCCTTTCTGCGGCAAGAACCTTCTCTTTTATGCCGCCTACAGGAAGTACACGCCCTGACAGGGTCACTTCCCCTGTTATGGCCGTATCATTCCTGACGGGTCTCGCCTGGAAATAGGAAAGGAGCGCACAGAGAATTGCGAGACCTGCCGAAGGCCCGTCTTTTGATATTGCACCTGCCGGGACATGGATGTGTATGTCTATTTTTGAAAAATCAACAGGTTCAACTACAAGGTCGGCAATTCTGCTTTTGAGGTATCCGATTGCAATTCTCGCAGATTCCTGCATGACCTGGCCCATATTCCCGGTAAGCTCGATTTTGCCTGAGCCCGGCATCGACGATACTTCGATAAGCAGAATCTCACCGCCAGCCGGCGTCCATGCAAGACCGGTCGAAATGCCAATGCAGTCGCTGTTCATTGCCTGCTCTTTGTATCTTGTTACAGGGCCCAGATATTCGCGGACGATTTCACAGGTTATGCGCCCGGGAATATCCTGATCAGACGCCTTTTTCTTGGCAATTTTTCTGAAAAGGCTTTCAATTTTTCTTTCCAGGTCACGAACACCGGACTCAACAGTATAAGAGTTGATAATCATCATCGTGGCGTCATCGTCAAAAACGACAGGCTCATTTTCAAGCCCGGACTCGACCGCCTTTTTGCCGATAAGATGCAGTTTTGCAATATTCAGCTTCTCATCATCGGAATAACCGGGAATGTCGATTATCTCCATCCTGTCAAGCAGGGTTACGGGTATTGTTTCAGTAGTGTTTGCCGTTGCTATGAACATGACCTGCGAAAGGTCAAACGGAATTTCCATGTAATTGTCTTTAAATGAAAAGTTCTGTTCAGGATCTAGAACCTCCAGCATGGCTGATGCAGGGTCGCCCCTGAAATCTTTTCCGAGCTTGTCGATTTCATCGAATATGAATACGGGATTCATCGTCCCTGCACGCTGGATTTCCTTGATAATCCTGCCCGGCATGGCTCCTATATATGTCCTTCTGTGGCCCCTTATCTCCGCTTCGTCACGGATACCGCCGAGCGACATTCTGATATATTTTCTGCCCATCGCCTCTGCAATGCTTTTTCCAAGGGATGTCTTCCCTACCCCCGGAGGCCCCACGAAACATATAATCGAACCTTTCGAATCCGCCTTGAGCTTTTTAACGGCCAGGAACTCCAGTATTCTTTCCTTTGCATCCTTGAGGTTGAAGTGATCCCGGTCAAGTACCGTCTTCGCTTTATCGATATCGATGAAATCTTTCGTCCTTATCTCCCAAGGCATGTCAAGAATGAACTCGATATAGCTCCTGCTGACCGTATACTCCGGAGAATACTGGTGCATATACTTAAGCCTGCCCATTTCCTTGTTAAGGGCTGTCCTTGCCTCTTCAGGCAGGGGGGTCCTTTCGATCTTTTCCTCAAGCTCTTTCGTCTCTTCTGCCATGGGATTGCTCGCCTTTGTATTATTAGTCCGCTGCGCTTTCGGACTGATGCGGTTAAGATAGCCGAATACAAGCTTTATTCTTGTCATGCTGTCGGGCGTATAGATAAATCTCATCTTTTCCTGAATCGGCAGGTCGATGTTTGCAGCGACCATATCTGCAAAAATGCCCGGATTCTTCTCTTTCAGAAGATTTAAGGAGTTAGGAAAAACAAGCTTGACCAGGGCTCTAACCCCCTGGATGAGCCCCTCGTTCAAAAGGTTTTTTTCATACCAGTCAGGGACATCTGTAACCTGTATATCACCTATTTCCCCGTCCATGCGCTCCAGAGACCTGACCCTGCATATACCATCGACAAGGACCATGTCGCCGTGTGCTTCTCTGACCAGACATCTCAGACCTATATCACCTGAAGACATCGGGGTTTTGAAAAAAACCGACAATTCCCCATTAATCTTCAGAAGCTCAGCCATCTCAGGACTTACTTTAAGAGAAAAGGAACTGTGCGGGAAAAAAACATTATCCCTCACTACCATTGCAAACATAATAAAACCCCCACTTGTTTTTATTATACACTTCTTATCGGTTCATTCAAGAATAAGCTAAATATAAGACTCAGTCAGATGTCTTCACCACAGGGATTTCAAGCCATGAAGTCGTGAAACGCTTGGACCTTTTTTCCTGACGCATGCGCCAGTCCCTGCCAGTCCCTGATGATGCCGGGTTTATGGTTTCAGTCCCCCATTCGGCGTTTATTCTGTCCACCGTCTTCATTAATTCAAGTCTTCTCGGGTTGTCGATGGAACCGAAAAGGCTTGTCTGAACACTGCCCCTCGGCACAAGACCTGTAAGAGTAATTCCCGTTTTTCTATACGCTGGCCCCTCGCGGTAAATTCTTTCAAGCAGCCTTACAGCGTACATTATAAGTTCGGGCGTGTATGACGATGGCTCCTGAAGCTCCAGCGAAGCGCCCCTCGAAGTAAATCTGCCATCTGTAAATTCGTTTTCAAGAAGGTATACGCTGAGGCCGGATGCCGCCATATCCATTGCCCTCAGCTTTTCGGCGGCGCGGCTGACATAAGACGACAGGGCCTCCCTGATCTCCTCGATACGGTAGAGCTTCTGACCGAAGAGCCGCGAACATGTGATGGTCCTCCTTGTAACAGGCTCCGCCCCGGGAGCGATACAGGGAGTGCCCCTCAATTCGTATACCGTTCTCAATCCGGATACAGAGAGTACCTTTCTCAGCCATTCGTCATTTGCATTCTTAAGTTCAAGAGCTGTCCTGATGCGGTGTTTTTTCAGCACCAGTGAATGGCTGTAGCCTATCCCCCACACATCACCCGTTTCCATTTCCGCAAGCACTTCATCTTCTTTTCCAGTTATATCGAACACACCCGCGCCCTTTTTGGCCTTCTTCGAAGCAGCCTTTGCCAGGGTCTTGGTAACGCCTATCCCGATGGATACCGGTATGCCTGTCCATTTTTTTACGGTCCTTCTGATGTTCTTTGCATAACCTGCAGGGTCAGGGATTTCGGTCAGGTCCAGGAACGCCTCGTCTATGGAGTATATCTCGATGCCCGGGCTCATTTCCTCGAGGATGCTCATAACCCTGTGCGACAGGTCCGCGTAAAGCGGATAGTTCGATGAAAGCGCGACTACATTATGACGTTCGGCAAGCATCCTGCATTTGAACAGGGGCTCTCCCATCTTGATGCCTATGGCCTTCGCCTCCTCTGACCTTGCAACTATACAGCCGTCGTTGTTGCTGAGCACTACGACGGGGACTCCTTTAAGCTTAGGATTGAATACACGCTCGCAGGAGACATAGAAATTGTTGCAGTCGACAAGTGCGTAAATTCTTTTCATGCCTTATGAATAACGTACGTCACTACTCCCCATACTTCGAGATGCATGCCTTCCTTCAGTTCTATTGCCTTATACGAAGGATTTTCAGACAGAAGCCGGCATCCGTTCGAGTCCCTTCTGAACCTTTTTACAAGAAATTCCCCGTTAAGCACTGCTATCACTATGCTTGAATCGGACGGTTCGATTGCCCTGTCAACAATAAGTATGTCGCCCGGGTGTATGCCCGAACCTATCATCGATGTCCCTTCGACTTTAACGAAATAGGTCGCTGAAGGGTGCCTTATCAGAAACTCGTTAAGATCCAGCGAACGGTCAACAAAATCATCGGCAGGCGAAGGAAATCCGGCGCTTACCCCTGCCGTAAAAAGCGGTATTTCCATCCTGGTACCGCCGTTATGCCGCCATATTTGAGTAATCCTGACGTGGTTTTCCATGACTGAATTCTTACACCCTGAGGATTATCGTGTAAAGGCAGACGCATTGACAGCAGTGAATAATAAGCTCAGTTCACTGTTTCATTAAGCTTCTTGTATATTCTGAAAGTGTTTTTAAGGATATGCTTTGAATCCCATATTTCCTGGCCGAGTCTCTTGTGCTCGTCAAGTATCTGCCTGATCATATCGGTATCCGTATTGGGATTTATTGTGATAGCCCTGAGGACTACAATCCTTCGTGGTGCGTATCTTGTCGATTCTATACGGGTCCTTGAAACAAAGGAGTTGTCGTTGTCTCTTATCTTTTTGTGAAGTTCCGTATTGAGCTCATTAAGGACATTGTTGATCATGGTTATGCTTGTGGCATGCTCTTTTGGATTTCTCATGCATTTATCAAGCATCTTTTTAAGTTCTCTGGGGACAAAACGATAATTGATTATGAAGAGCTCAGGTTTGTTCATCTGCTCGAAAAGGGGCTCCTCCTCGAGCAGGTCTACGAACGTTTTCTGGAGCAGCCTGGCATGTTCGAATACCAGCTCATAGCCTCTTCTGCCTATAATCTTGAGAGCAGCCCAGGGTTTGAGGCTGGCAAAGGGTCGGGAACCTTCAAGTGTGAACCTTCCCTGATCGACCGAACCCTCCCTGATGATGTAGTTGGCGGTGTGATAGAGGTATTCCGAATCCTCTTCATTTCTGAAAAGGCAGACTCCCATGGAGTTGGGGGCATAAAGCAGCTTGTGGGCATCAAGGCTAACGGAATCGGCCTTCTCTATACCTTTAAGCATCTCTTTCCCGCTCTCCATAAGTAGGGCGCCTCCGCCCCATGCAGCATCCACATGGTAATGGGAACCGAGTTCATGCGCTATATCCGCAAGCGCCTCCAGATTGTCAATGTTTCCCGTTTCCGTCGTACCTGCAATGCCCACGATCGAGAGTATCTTGGTCGGCCTCCCGAGGGCCTTGTCTTCTTTCAATATCCTTTCAATCGTCTGCCAGAGCTTATCGATATCGATATTATTCGTGCACGGATGAACCGGGGAAAAGATGACCCCCTTTTCTCCGATCCCGAGAAGGGCCCCGGACTTGCATATTGAATAGTGCCCGCGTTTGGATACCAGGATTACAGCCTGCCTGTATCCATAATATGCGAGCGAGCGTACAAGGCCTTCCTTTCTTATTCCGCCGAATTTATGCCCGTCCGGAGGGAATGCCTTTGCACAGGCAAGCATGAACGCTGTAAGGTTGGCGATAGTCCCGTCAGAGGTTACATTTCCCAAAGCAATTTTATGGTTCTGGATGTTTCTTTCATAAAAGCTGCTGGACCTGTGAAAGACCAGCCTGTGCATCCAGCACAGAAATTCCCTTTCGACAAAGGATGAGGCCTTTGCGCTTTCAATCTTGACCTGGTTCTGATTGAGGCTGACGGCGATCATTTCAAGAAGGATCATGAAATAGGGAATGGCCGATGTCATGTGGCCGATATAATACGGATTGGCCACCTTTACAGAATGTTTTACTACGTTCTTTTTTATCTCATCAAGAAGGTCTTTTACCAGCATCGGAGTTTTGGGCATTTCAGTATTGCTGAATATCCTGCTGAGATCTTCCATTGATATGGATGAGTGAATGCCGCCTTTTTCCTTGAAAAAATCATGTATCATGTCAAGGAGGTGCTCCCCGAACTCTATGAATCTGTCCGGAGAATTGGGCATTATAAAAAGCTTGCGCATATATTCAGGGGTTGCCTCAATCTCTCTGGAACGCAAGTTTCTGTCTCGTTTAAGAGAATCCATTTTTACCCTTCACTTTGTTGAAAACAGATGACATATACATCATTATCCCGTCCCGGGAAAGTAAAGAAAGCAAATAAAACCCGAAATGAGCGGAGTGATATGAACGGTAAGCTGGAACCATCAGGGAAAGGGACACTCTTCATAGTGCCAACACCTATCGGCAACCTTAAGGATATAACATTAAGGGCGCTTGAAATACTGTCCTCGGTCGATCTCATCGCATGCGAAGACACCCGCCACACCCTCAAACTGCTGACCCATTACGGGATAAAAAAACCTCTTATGTCATATGAGAAATTCAGTGAAGGCAGAAAACTCAACCATTTGATTGAAAAACTTGAAAATGGTGAAAATATTGCACTTGTCAGTGACGGAGGAACGCCTCTGATAAGCGACCCCGGCACCAGGCTGGTCATTGAGGCAAGAAACAGCGGCATCAATATCGTTGCCCTGCCGGGTGCATGCGCCTTTATAACAGCTCTCAGCGCCTATGGCTTTGATTATAAATTCCGGTTCATCGGCTTCTTCCCCCGGAAAGAATCCGAGGCGCTCTCGGAAATAAAAAAGATAAAAAACTCTTATGAAACGACGGTCTTTTATGAATCTCCCAGAAGGCTTATCACCACACTTGAACGCATAAGAGAGCATCTGGGCGATGCCCAGGTATGCGTTGCACGCGAGCTGACCAAGATTCATGAAGAATATGCAGCCGGCAGTCTGGATGAAGTCCTTGCCCGCTTCAAAGAGAATGTCCCCAAAGGCGAGATTACCGTTATAATAAGGGTATGCACGGACAGTCATGAAGGCATGCCCGATATAAAGCTCAAAGCAAAATCTCTTCTTGAACAAGGGCTTTCAAAACGCGATACGGCCCGGATGCTTCACGATTTATATAAAAGGCCGAAAAATGAAATTTACAAAATGCTTCTTCATAAATCAGAATGAAAATAAAACAATATTGAGGAGAATTTTATGGAGCGCGAGTTTATTAATATTGCCGCTTTTTCTTTTCTTGCACTCTTTCCAATAGTCAACCCGCCTGCAATGACCCCGATTTTTCTCGATATGACATCGGATATCACTGCATCCGAAAGGAACCGGGTGGCAGGCAAGATAAGCTGGTACACGCTGATACTGCTGCTGATAGTGCTTTTTGTAGGCGGTTGGATCCTCAAGCTTCTCGACATATCAATACACGTCATCAGGATTGCAGGCGGACTGCTGCTCTTCAACATGGCCTGGCAGATGCTCAACAGCGAACCCGGAGAAAGCGCCAAGAGGAACGGCGGGTTCAAGACCGACAGCACTTCCAAGGTCTTTTTCCCCATGACCATGCCCATAACTGCAGGGCCCGGCACGATTGCGGTGACGCTTTCTCTCATTCCGACTGGCTCACTTCTGAAATTAAAGACATGGATAAGCTTTGCCGGAGTCGCCACGGGCATTGCCGCAGTATCACTCGTAGTATTTATATTTTACAGGTACTCCGGATATTTCTTCGGCAGGTTAGGCAAACAGGGTATCCAGGTGGTTACGAAACTCTCCGCCTTCATACTGCTTGCTATCGGTGTTGAAATAATCTGGAAAGGATACGAGGGCCTTATATCCTGATTTCATTTCCGGTCTTAAAACAAGGCCGCTGTTATGATTTTTATACCGGCAGAAATTCTACGACACACGTATGTCGAGGAGGGATTATAACTTCAGCCATATTGCCGTATGCGTTTCATGTTACGGAGGTGGTTTATGGAACAGACGATTCTTGACGGAATATGCATTATATCTTTTTATATTGCAGGAACGGTAGGGCTTCTGGTTGCAGGCGATTTTATTTACAAATTCTATGAGATTGTCATCCCGACAATAGGTAAAAAAGTATCCGGTTTACTTTCTTCAGCTCATACCCGCAGGCATCAAAGGCCTTTTCCGGGCTGTCACTACCGAACGATTCCAATAAGATCGAGGGGCTGATAATGAACAAACACTCGACGACGGCGCCTGTTTTATTTTATCATATGAACCTCAAATAAATGAAAAATGAGGAGCGGCTTATGATATTAAAAGAGATTGCCCTTTTCGAGAAACCCGGGGAACATAATACGCAGGATTGCATCGGTATTTTGAAAAATGCCGTTTCTCAGGGGCTTTCAAAGCATGTCGTGGTTGCATCCACTTCAGGCAGAAACGCTGAAACATTTTTCAAAGCTCTCAAGGACCTGGATGCAGGTCTCGTAATCGTGACACACTGCGCCAACTTCAAAGAGGAAAACCACGACGAGTTCAGCCCTCAAGTAAGGCAGATGCTTAAGGACAATGGCGTGCCCGTCTATACAGGGACCATTCTCACCTCTTCCCTGGAAAAATCTGTCATGGACAAGTTCGGCGGCAGCTCCACCGGCGCATTGATAGCCGGATGCCTGCGCCGCTTTGGCGAAGGTGCAAAGGTCTGCATCGAGATCGTGATGGAGTCCTGCGATGCAGGCCTTATCCCGGAAGGCGCAGAAGTCCTTGCAACTGCAGGGACAGGTCACGGCTCGGACACCGTCATGCTCATAAAATCCAGACCGTCGAGACGCTTCCTGGACCTTGAAGTACTCGAGATACTAGCCATGCCCAGAGGAAGATAGCAGACAGTGATGAAAAAGCCTCTGGTCGGCATAAGCTCATGCCTTCTCGGCGAAAAAGTCCGTTATGATGGCGGGCATAAGCTTGATCATTATCTCAGAGATATTCTTGGCAGATATGTCGACTTTGTCCAGGTATGTCCTGAAGCTGAGTGCGGAATGGGTGTTCCCAGGGAAGCGGTTCGTCTCGTATCCACAGACGGTGATATACGGCTCATGACCCGGAGAACCGGCAGGGACATGACCGGCAGAATGACCTCCTGGATGGAAGGTCGCCTTAAAGAACTTGCCGTGCTGCCACTGTGCGGATTTATATTCAAATCCAAATCACCAAGTTCAGGGCTTCGAGGCATCAAGGTCTATACACAAAAGGGCGTCAGGAATGATGGAGTGGGGATATTCGCACAGGAATTTCTGAACCACTTCCCTTCAGTTCCTGTGGAGGACGATGGCCGGCTGCATGATGATTGGTTGCGTGAGAATTTCATCGAGAGGGTATTTGTCATGCAGAGGTGGCACGAGCTCCTCTCTGCAGGAAAGACCCTCAGCCGTCTCATGGATTTCCATGCAAGCCACAAATATCTTCTCATGGCACACTGCCCCAAGACTCTCAAGCAGCTCGGCGCACTCCTCGCCACAGGCAGAGATTATTCTTTGGACGAACTTTTTGATAAGTATTTATCTTCTCTCGGACCTTCACTAAAGAAGATTGCAACCGTCAAGAAAAACACGAATGTTCTTATGCATATAATGGGCTACTTCAAGAACGACCTGAGTTCGGATGAAAAATCCGAACTCATTGAAGCCATCGGCAGATATCACGAAGGACTGGTCCCGCTGCTGGTGCCAATAACGCTGTTGAATCATTATGTGCGGAAATACAGGCCTTTATACTTGATGCAGCAGATATACCTGAATCCGCATCCCCTGGAACTGATGCTCAGGAATCATGTTTGAGCTGGCATTTATCGAGAACCATGAGAGTAAAGACCATAAGTTTTCTAGCCAATCACAATAAAGCTGTTTCTCAAGATAGTCATAAACCACTTCGCCCAGGCCGATGGGGTTTTTATATAATCGAGGTAATCTTTTTTTCATATGAATAACCATTGATTGATAAGCGCTATTCTGTATAACATTCATTAAAGAACCGGCAAATTTCAGCATGCATCTACTAACCCCGCCAGGAGGTAATAATGATCAGGTTTGATTTTTCAGGAACAAGCGATGCTCTGATAGGAAAACGCGGAGTCTCTCTTAAGGATATCGAAGCAATTAAGCCTCTGTGCAAAACCGCCCATGAAACAATGGCGGCCAACAGGGCAGAAGGCAGAATAAAATTCCAGGACCTGCCTGATGATAAAAAGATGATAGAAGCGGTTAAAACGCTTGCGAAAAAACTAAAGGGCAAGTTCAAGAACATAGTACATTTGGGCATCGGCGGGTCATCGCTCGGGCCAAAGGCCATGTTCTCTTCCATAAAGCCGCCCTTTTACAACCTTGACGGCAATCCCAGGATATTTTTCTGGGACAATGTCGATCCGGAATTCATGTCAGTCACCTTCGAGCACATCAGGCTTGATGAAACGCTTTTCATTGTTGTCAGCAAATCAGGCGGCACTGCGGAGACTGCATCTCAGTTCATGTATGTCTATGACAAGCTTAAAAAACAGCTCGGAGAGAAATACAAAGATCACATTGCCATCATCACCGACCCCAAAGGGGGCATATTAAGGAAGATCGCAGAGAGCGAAGGCATCGCGAATCTTTCTGTCCCGCCTGAAGTGGGCGGCAGGTTCAGCACGCTCACTCCGGTCGGTCTGCTCCCTTCAGCCCTTCTAGGCATAGATATAGATGAGTTCATGCGCGGTGCAGGTAAAATGAGGGATAAGACCATCAGCCCGGATGTATTTTCAAACCCGGCCTATCTCTATGCGGCCATACATTTTCTCGCATCCGTAAAGGGTGCGAACATGACAGTGCTTATGCCCTATTCCAATGCGCTCTTCGACCTCTCCGACTGGTACTGCCAGCTCTGGGCCGAAAGCAGCGGCAAGAAGACATCGCTCAAAGGAAAAACCGTCTTCGCGGGACAGACCCCCATCAAGGCGCTTGGCGCGACTGACCAGCATTCCCAATGCCAGCTTTACATGGAAGGCCCATTCGATAAGGTCGTGAACATAATAGACGTGAAGAAATACCGCAAGGAAATCACCATCCCCGATGTCTTCGGCGATACAGCCGAAATGGGCTACCTGTGCGGCAAGACCGTGAACAGGCTGATCCAGTCCGAGGCCAAAGGCACATGGGGGGCCCTCATAGAAAATAACCGCATGGCTACGCGCATAACGCTTGATGCGATAAACGAAGAGACCATAGGCGCCATGTTCATGTTCTTCATGACCGCGACTTCATTCTTCTGCTACCTGCTGGATGTCAACCCCTACGACCAGCCCGGCGTAGAACTCGGCAAGGTCATAACATTCGATCTCATGGGTAGAAAGGGCTACGAGGGCAAGGCGAAGTCTTTTGCAGAAGTCGACAAGATGGTGCTTGAGATAAAGTAGAACAGAATAAGACAATAAAAAGGAGACAGAAAACAGTAGACAGGAGGCAGTAGAAAAACATGAGACAAAAACTCTTCAGGTTTTTCATCAGGAGATCAGATTTGATTCAATGCTGTCTCCTGTCTTCTGTCTCCTGTCTACTTTTATCAAAATGAAAGTTAAACTTCTTCCCAAAGAGCTGATCGGCATGATTGCGGCCGGCGAGGTAATCGAACGGCCTGCTTCTGTCGTCAAGGAGCTCATCGAGAATTCAATCGATGCAGGTGCCACATCCATATCAGTCGAGCTGACAGGAGCAGGCATCGAACTTATCCGCATTGCAGATAACGGCTCGGGCATGGATGAGGCCGATCTTGAAACCGCGATATTAAGGCACGCCACAAGCAAAATCGAAACGGCCGATGATCTGTTCAACATAAAGACCCTGGGGTTCCGGGGCGAAGCGGTTCCGAGCATCGCCTCGGTCAGCAGGATGAAGATATCTTCGAGGCAGGAGCAGTATTCATCGGGCAGTTATATCGACATGGAGGGGGGCGAGATAACCGCACGGGGCAAAAAGGGCATGCCGCCCGGCACGGTTATCGAGGTCAGGGACCTTTTCTTCAACATGCCTGCAAGAAAAAAGTTTCTTAAAACACCTGCGACCGAGCAGAAGAACGTCCTGGACGTCATATCCAGGTACGCACTTGCACACCCTGACATAACCTTTTCAGTCACATCAGGGGAACGCAAAATATTTAACCTTACATCATCCATGTCGGCTGCCGAAAGGGCCGGTATTATCGCAGGCGCAGACTTCAGAGAAGGCATGAAAGAATTTTCAAGACGCGCGCCCGGCATTCACGTGCACGGCATTCTCGCCTCACCCGATGTCAACCGCCCTACCCGCTCATCAATCTACGCCTTTGCAAATGGGAGGTCGATAAAGGATGCGGTCGTGACGAGCGCCGTTCTTGAAGGCTTTTCCGGCATGCTCATGCGCGGGCGCTATCCCGCTATCGTTCTGTTTATTGATATAGAACCCGCAGATATCGACGTGAATGTGCACCCGGCAAAGGCCGAGGTCAGGTTCAGAGACCCTTCGCGGGTTTACGGGCTTGTCGTCTCGACTATAAGAGAAGCCCTTTCATCCTCGGGACATAGCCGTTATGACGCGGTATGCGAGCCCGAGGTTCCTTACATTATAAGGAGGCCCGTATATGAAAATCCCGCTGCACAGGTATCTTTTATCTCAGAGTACGATAAGCAGCGGGGTTTCTATTCCGACAAGTCCGTGATCGGCGTGCTCAAATCGACGTATATCCTGCTTAATGACGACGAGGCATTCTACATACTCGACCAGCATGCATCGCATGAACGCATAGTCTTTGACAGGCTCAGCAGATCAGACATTTCGGGCAGCCAGACCCTGCTCCACCCTATTATCGTTGAACTTACCGCGTCCGAGTTTGCAGCCTTTGAAGAGATCATGGACCAGCTTGAAGCAATCGGGATCGAGGCAGAGCCGTTCGGCGAAACGGAAATCGCAGTAAGGACAGTCCCTGCACTTCTCAAAGATTCGGATATAAAAGACATCATCCATGAGATTGTGCATGAGCCGCTTCCGAAACAAGCCGATGAACGAAAGAATGAAATCATATCCCGTATCGCCTGCCATTCAAGCGTGCGGGCTGGAAAAACTCTGACGCAGCCGGAAATATCAGCGCTCTTGCGCCAGCTGGACGAGGCCGGCGCACCGACGACATGCCCGCATGGGAGGCCGATATACAAACGCATCCCCATCGAAGAAATAGAACGCTGGATAGGCCGCAGGCCTTAATTATTCCGATTCTTATTCAAGCCCTGCCATTGTCGACTGCGTCGGAATGCTCCTCGACATACGTTAAAGTATGCCTGCGTCGCTTCCTCCTTGCCTCCTAGACATCATCTTGAATATAAATCGGAATTAATAACCTTGCTTTCTCACCACTCACCACTGATATCTCACCACTTTCTTTATTGTTCTGCCGCCCTGCGATTAATATTTTCTATTCACATCAGTTATACCAGTTAACTTGGAAATCCGGGAAAGATAGTTATTTATTCATGAACGTCCCCTTGATATCCGTCCCCTTGATATCCCTATCTTATATTCCCTGAATTTCTATTTTTATTAGGCCAAAGTTCATTATTAAATAATTGATCCTTGGCTTTGTAGTTATCACCATTTGTTACACCGCGAATAAATTTAAAGTGTTCGTCAGATGAAATTGCCACAGGCCATTTCACGAGTCTGACTATTCTGTTCTCCTTGTTAAAGTCTTGGCGAGTGCCCCAACCATCAAGACCAAATATTGCTTTCTGGTCCCAGCATACATAACCGAACTTATAGATAGTCAACCTTGGATATTCTCTTTCTATCAAATGCCAGTTCCAAAATCCTTTTATGAAAATATTTCCTTCTTTATTTGTCAGGACTTCTTCGATTCTTACAGGGATATCTTTTCCTCCCTCAAACCATGCTGCAGCCTCAGTGCTGTTCTCTCTCCAAATAGCAAGTGCAACTGCACCTTCAATCGGTTTGCCAGTTTCGTCATCAATTACCGTTGCAGTAGGTTTCATTGTTGCGCAGCCTGTTAGAAAGCATAGAGTCTGAAACAACAATATGAACACCATTAAACTTGGATATTTGATAACTTTATTTTTCATTTTGCTCTCCTATTATAACTTATTGAATGTCGATACAGGGCTCAAAGTCAAGCTTAGGAACTACCGGTAACATAGGGAGACGGGTAACATAGGGGGACGCTGATTGGAATATTAATAAAGTTCTTATTCAAGTTCCAGTCTCTCCTGTTTGACGATCTTTTCCCCGTCTCATACCTATGCCGCCTTTAATCCATTGATCTTGTATTCTCTCTGGCCGGCTATCCAGAGGTCAAGTTTTCCCTGCATTTGCAGCCAGCTTTCCGGGCTAGTATCCGTTGCCTTTCCTATTCTTATAGCCATATCAGGACTCAGTGCTACACGCCCGTTAACCAGTTCGCTTAAAGCCTTTCTGCTCACGCCTAGATGCTTTGATGCCTCTGTTATGGTAATTCCAAGTGGTTTCAAGACATCTTCATTAAACACGAGCCCGGGATGAGTGGGTCTTCTCTTTTTAATCATGACTTTGACTCCCTTAGTGGTAGTCCTGATAATCGACCAGGACAGCATTGTTCCCTTCAAATCCGAACGTAATACGCCAGTTACCGTTCACCCATACTGACCATATACCCTGCACGTCGCCTTTCAATTCATGCAGCTTGTAACGCGGGAGGTTCATATCCTTAGGACATGTTGAAGCATCAAGCCTGTCAAAGATGCGCTCGAGCTTTGCCGCGTGCCCGGGGATGATTCCACTCTTGGTGCCTTCAACAAAGGGAGCCTAGGGGACGCTGATTGGAATATTAGAAAAGGTGAAAAAACAGAGACAGAACGTTGACAACTAAATATCTTTGTAAGAGAGCTTGATTTTACTTATCAGCTCATCAGCTTAATAGCTTATCAGCTTGACGACTTTCCCCGTCTCATACCTATGCCGCCTTTAATCCATTGATCTTGTATTCTCTCTGGCCGGCTATCCAGAGGTCAAGTTTTCCCTGCATTTGCAGCCAGCTTTCCGGGCTAGTATCCGTTGCCTTTCCTATTCTTATAGCCATATCAGGACTCAGTGCTACACGCCCGTTAACCAGTTCGCTTAAAGCCTTTCTGCTCACGCCTAGATGCTTTGATGCCTCTGTTATGGTAATTCCAAGTGGTTTCAAGACATCTTCATTAAACACGAGCCCGGGATGAGTGGGTCTTCTCTTTTTAATCATGACTTTGACTCCCTTAGTGGTAGTCCTGATAATCGACCAGGACAGCATTGTTCCCTTCAAATCCGAACGTAATACGCCAGTTACCGTTCACCCATACTGACCATATACCCTGCACGTCGCCTTTCAATTCATGCAGCTTGTAACGCGGGAGGTTCATATCCTTAGGACATGTTGAAGCATCAAGCCTGTCAAAGATGCGCTCGAGCTTTGCCGCGTGCCCGGGGATGATTCCACTCTTGGTGCCTTCAACAAAGAATTTCTGTAATCCTTTATGATTGAATAATTTAATCATAAACCTTCTGCACCATGCAACCCTACAGGTTACAACTATCATCATACTGGTGGGTGTTTTGAACAAAACCGTGAGGCAACTTTCATCGAAATGCGCAATTGATTTCTATTATTAACGCGTTGCAATTCGCACAGATATTGATATAATTCCTTTGATCAGAGAGTAGACCCTGGTTAAAATATCCGGGTGATGTCGTCTCATTGAATGCTTAGTTACATGTCAGTCTTCAGGGCTTAGATACAATGCTTGTTGGTATCCGCAGATGCAGGCCGATCCGACTGGTTGTTCAAAGTCAAAAAATAAATACCGAGAGGGATAAGATGGCACATAGACAATTGGTTAGTTCTTTAGCTGTTATTATGGTTGTTCTTGCGATGACAGTAATCGGCTGTAACAGCGGAGGAGGCGGCGGTGACAACCCTCCAAGTTCTTCAAGCTCGAGTTCAAAGCAGTTAACGGAGTTTCGTTTTGAAAGCCCTGCAGCAATGGGCGTTATCAATGAATCGGCTAAAACAATATCAGTAACCGTTCCTTACGGTACAGATGTGACTTCACTTATTGCCTTTTTCAGTTCAACAGGGGCAGAGATAACAGTAAACGGGGTAGAACAGGAAAGCGGGGTAACAGAAAACGATTTCTCGAGCCCTGTAACCTATAGCGTGACCGCGGAAGATGACTCGACAGTCGATTATATCGTGACTGTAATTGTCGCGGCAAGTGATGCCAAGGATATAACATCCTTTACAATCGATGGACAAAGCGACTCTGTTATCATCGGGACAGACATTACCGTGATAATGCCGTATGGAACAGACGTAAGCAACCTTGCCCCTGTAATAATCCATACAGGAGCAAACATAAACCCTGCCTCAGGACAGGCTCAGGATTTCACAAGTCCGGTCGTATATACCGTAACAGCGGAAGACAGCAGTACGAAAGAGTATACCGTTACCGTATCAGCACCTGAAGAAGCGACCATGATTTTCGACTTCATGACAGATGGCGATGCTTTAGTACGTGAAGATGGCAGCGACTGGTACTTTGAAGGCGGCAATACCGGGAATTATTCATATGGATACTACATGAATCAGACGAACATCGCTGCGCCCTGGTTCTTTACCGGAGACTTTACTGTAGAATTCGAATTTTATCTTAAGGTGCTTAATGATGAGGATATCTATCGTTACGCCTTCCGCCTGGTTGACCCCAACTGGGAAAGCAATACAAACCGTAAATATTTTGATTTCGCGGCGTATTATACTGCATTCCCTGCAGTTGACGATACGTATTATCAAATTAACCAGGGCAACGGATCGTATTCAAGCACTGATTACAGCGGGACTGTCCCCGGGGTAATGAGCGGCATCAATACATGTACCATGTTGAAAACAGGGAATATGATATCCGTTTATATGAACAGTACCCATGTGAGAACCGTGACCATAGCCCCAAGCAATCTGCCGTATATAGGATATGCTCCTTTTATCCATGGGCATAACAGTTGGGATCAGGCCGACAGTAATTTTTACCTCAGGACAGTGACCATACATTATATCACGGATGAGATTGAATACCATAACTGGAATGAATGAACTAATAGGGAACAGGTCTCAACAATTGACAGACAAATGTTGTATGTTGAGACCTGTCCCCTCCTGATCCGCTCAGGTTCGTTAAATGGGTATACATATGATCCACAAGAGATTCCCCAGATATATGGAATTTGACCCGAGGGTTCCTGTCTGGTGTGTCACCCCTGATCATTCGGGGTGCATTCACCGTTTTTTTGACACCAGTCCCATCAGTCCGTCGGGAAGGTATCTGGCCGTATTCCAGATGCCCTTTCAACATCGTCAACCTTCGCCCGGAGAACCTGGAAATGTCCGCATTATCGATTTGTCGACGGGAAAGAATCGGAAGGTCGCCGAAACCTGCGGCTGGGAACCGCAAACGGGTGCCAACATCAACTGGGGAGCCTCCGACCACGAGCTGTTCTTCAACGACGTGGATATCAGTACATGGCAGCCTTTTGCATGGAAGCTGGACCCTCTCACCGGGAAGCGTCAACGTATGGAAGGAACCGTCTACCATGCATCGCCAGACGGCAGATGGCTGATTTCGGCCAACATGACTACCATGCGCAAAACGCAGCCGGGATATGGTGTCTGCGTCCCGGATAATTCAGTAAGGCAAAATACCGGTCCTTC
>CAYNVT010000011.1:0-53640 GCA_964400685.1 uncultured Bacteriovoracaceae bacterium
CTCTGCTAACGGAGAAATCTACTCTCTTGACAGGCTCCTTTTAATGGGTGACACCTTTGGATACGTTGGGTGTGTGGAAATCAGCCTGGTTCATAATCGTGTGCGGGTGAGTGGGGGCTCGCTTATGATTAAAATCGAAATTCTAAGGGGAAAGGAACATGTAGAATTCCTCTTGCAGTAGTTATTGGGTTATTGAACTATGCCACCTCGAACTTCACTTCGAACATAAAATCTAATAATCCAATCAGCGTCCCCTAGGGGTTCCTAAAATCAATATAACCAATTATTACAATATCTTATATGCTTTTTCAGGGGGGACTACTTAGTATTCTTGCAAAAATTGCAGAAAGCACAGCACATATTAATAAGATAATTTCTGTTTTATTCAAAGAAAATATGCTCATAATTGTTTTCTTAGTGCGCTTTCTAGCATGAATTATTGCAAATAATACTAAGAACATTGCTAATATCCCAAGAAATTCTGACAAGTATATCTCCTCTCTTAAATAACTTCACTCACAACATGTAGTAGTTTTTTTATTATAAACAGCCCCTCTTCCAAATATTGTAGCATACATTGAAAAATCAATTCCTGTTTGAGATGACTCACCGATTGAACAATGACCATTTAAACATAAATAACCTAAGCTCCACCCCCATATAGGTGTAGCAATGCTGAAACCAGCCAACTCTAATGATCCAGTAAAATCATCTAAATCAGATACCGATGAAAAAATGCTTGTAGAAAATGTTCCAGTTATTTGGAAAGGGCTTACTCCTATACCAAAAGCTCCTCCCCAATAAAAACCTGTCTGTCTATTCCCTTTACTACAATCAGTTTCAAGTGAACAAAAAACATTAATAATATCTACGAAATAAAATTTACCTGCACTAATGACTTCACAAGATGCTTTTGCATTATAACTTAATCCTTTTTCATCTATGAAAGTCAATGGTGCATCATTCACATATGCGTATAAGTTTGGTCTGTAATATAATTTAATTAGATCTTCACTAATATACCTTCCTATTATTGGATTGTAGTATCTTTTCCAGTTATAGCACTCCCCTGTCTCGTTATCGTAATATTGCCCCGGGAACCTGAGGTTGTTTTCTACTGTACTTCCAGCATCAACCGTCGCCTTTCCGAATGCCTCATATTTCGCACTCCAGACCACAGCCCCATTCAATGCTGTCATCTTTTGCGGGGTACCGAGGTGGTCGTTGTGATAGAAGTAATATTGGTTGCCGATCTTCATGA
Organism: uncultured Bacteriovoracaceae bacterium; assembly: GCA_964400685.1. GTDB lineage: Bacteria > Desulfobacterota > Desulfomonilia > UBA1062 > UBA1062 > DATCTV01. The sequence continues at coordinate 1,262 of CAYNVT010000011.1, forward strand.
ACACCGGGTCTGTAGTCCAGGTCGAATTCGGCGCGAAGCCATAAGTCTTGATGGCCTGTCCCTGTGAGTTGAACTCGCCTGCCAGACCCTCATCCGAATAGAAGAAGTATGTCGTTGTGCCATCAACTGTCTTTGAGAGCCTCCTGCCAAACGGGTCATAGTAATAGACTCCGGTTGCCGCACCGTCTTTTTCCACCTTCATCAAACGGTTCTCCGCATCCCATGAGTAATCGGTAACGTTTGAACCCTCGGTCTTCTTCACCGTGTTGCCGTCCGCATCATAATCGATGATAGTAGTAGGGTAATTTCTCAACTCGTTATTTGCGTTATATCCCCACTCTCCTGCCACTTCCGCAGACGTAAGCCTGTTGCCTACCGGGTCATATGTGAAGCCTTCCGCAGGCTTGTTCGGATTCGTCGCACCCGTCAATCTATACAGGTCATCATAGGTATAATTATAATCCCCGTGTTCGGTGGCCTTCATTACAATGTTATCGGCATCGTCATAGGTGTAGCTGTAATTCATGATGATGTTTTGCCCCGGGGTCTTTGGGATGAGATGATCTGTCATTATGACTTGTCCATGCTGATCCGAACTGATTTAGTCTTGTTGGCATTGCTACAAATATGCTACAAACTGTTTTTGATGAACTTTCTACAAGCATATAACATATTGAAATTGTTGGCGCGCCCAAGAGGATTCGAACCTCTGACCTTTGGATTCGTAGTCCAACGCTCTATCCAACTGAGCTATGGGCGCATGCGTTTTCGCTATATAGAACCTATATTACCAATCAGTCAATGTTGTAATAATGAGCAGTGATAAGAAAATGTCATTGAATAATAAAAAGGGGACAAGTTGATATGTCCCCTTTTTGCTATCAATCTAATTTAATGCTTAACTGGCTTTAACAGTCTCCGCTACTTTAATTTTCACTTCAGCCATAATCTTTCTGTTTTCCCATTTGCTTGTCTCCGGATCATCTTTTGCAAGACTTCTTAATTTCTCTTCCGCAATTTCCAGATCTTTACGAGACTGTTCCAGGTCTATTTCTTTTGCAAGTTCAGCTTGTTCTGCAAGGAGGATAACTTTATCGGAAGTCACTTCGCAAAAACCTCCCGATATAGCCATATAACTTTTTCCACCTTCATCATCATACACTGTAACCATGCCGTGTTTTAATGTTGTAAGAAAAGCAGCGTGTCCCCTAAAGACACCAAATTCCCCCTGAGATCCTGGAGCTATTATTTCTTCAACATTACGGCTCAGCAATGATCTTTCAGGTGTAACAACATCAAGATGAAATAATTCAGCCATTTAAGCTCCCCTTTTTATCAGGACAAATTACTCAGCTGCCATTTTCTTGGCTTTTTCGATTGCCTCATCCAGTGACCCCACCATATAGAAAGCCTGTTCTGGCAGATCATCCATTTCGCCGGCAACAATCCTTTTAAAGCCGTCTATTGTATCTTTAAGTTCAACGTATTTTCCAGGCATGCCTGTAAACTGTTCAGCAACACTGAATGACTGCGACAGGAACCGCTGAATCTTTCTTGCTCTTGAAACGACCAGTTTATCATCCTCAGACAGTTCGTCCATACCAAGAATCGCGATAATATCCTGAAGTTCTTTGTATTTTTGAAGTATCTGCTGAACGTTTCTTGCTATTGTATAATGCTCGATCCCTACCAGCTTGGGATCAAGAATTCTTGATGTTGAGTCAAGAGGGTCAACCGCAGGATAAATGCCAAGTTCAACGATTTGTCGTGAAAGAACCGTGGTCGCATCCAGGTGGCTGAATGTTGTTGCAGGTGCAGGGTCGGTAAGGTCGTCAGCAGGAACATAAATAGCCTGTACCGAGGTAATTGAACCCTTTGTAGTTGTTGTAATACGTTCCTGCAACTCACCCATGTCTGTACCCAGTGTCGGCTGATAACCAACCGCCGAAGGCATACGGCCTAGAAGAGCTGAAACTTCCATACCTGCCTGAGTGAACCTGAATATGTTATCTATGAACAGCAGAACGTCCTGGTTCTGTTCGTCACGGAAATATTCTGCAACTGCAAGACCTGAAAGGCCAACCCTTGCCCTTGCTCCGGGCGGCTCGTTCATCTGGCCATAAACAAGGGCACATTTGTTGATAACACCGGATTCCTTCATTTCAAGCCAAAGGTCGTTCCCTTCTCTTGTCCGTTCTCCGACACCGCAGAATACTGAGTATCCGCCGTGCTTCTTTGCAATATTGTTAATAAGCTCCATAATGAAGACTGTCTTACCAACTCCGGCACCACCAAACAGACCGATCTTTCCGCCTCTCATGTATGGAGTAAGAAGATCAATTACCTTAATGCCTGTTTCAAAAGATTCAATTGATGTGCTCTGTTCGATAAATTTTGGTGGTTCCCTGTGAATAGGACCGGTTTTTTCGTTGCCGATCGGACCGGCTTCATCAACAGGTTTACCAATTACATTCATAATGCGCCCAAGAACTTTATCACCAACAGGTACGCTGATGGGAGCTCCGGTATCCTTAACGGGCATGCCCCTTACCAAACCATCAGAAGAGTCCATGGCAATAGTACGGACTTTCCTATCTCCCAGATGTTGCGCAACTTCCAGAGTGAGATTGTCTTCTTCTTTGGAAAGGAACGGATTGGTTACTAACAGGGCGTTATATATATCAGGGAGTTCTCCTGTATCAAACTCCACGTCAATAACAGCGCCGATAACCTGTGTAATTTTCCCAATATTCATTCAAAACACCCCCTATTTCCTTTTAGATCAACCTTTTAATGCCTCTGCACCACCAACAACTTCAACCAGTTCCGTGGTGATCGCAGCTTGCCTTTGTCTGTTATATTTGATTGTCAGTTTCCCAATGACTTCACTGGCATTTCCCGATGCACTTTCCATAGCTGTCATTCTCGCTCCATGTTCTGATGCAGCCGATTCAAGGAGGGCTCTGTAAAAAAACACCTTCAGGCTCATCGGCAACAATGTTTCCAGCAGTAAATCTTCAGATGGTTCAAAAATATATTCCAATCTGGAATTTTCATCAGCTTCAATTGGTTCTATCGGTAGAATCTGATCAACATGCAATATTTGCGTCATAGCACTCTTGAATTCATTGAAAATAATCGTAAGCTCATCGTATTCGGATTTGATATATCCGTTAATCAGATCTTCACAAATCTCTGAAGCCAAGCTGAAACTCGGTTTTCCAATTATATATGACTTTCGAATATCAACATTCTTACGCTTATAGAAATCAAGACTTTTTTTGCCAATAAGTACAAGCGATATTTGTTCGAGACGGTTTTTATTCTGTTTCGTATATGCTTCGGCTTTTCTGAATACATTCTGATTAAATGCACCGCATAATCCTCTATCTGAGGCAACCACAACAACGACACCTTTCTTGGGCTCTCTGACTTTGAGCAACGGATGCGCGTCAGGGGTTATACGGGAAACAAGAGAAACGAGGACCTCATTCATTTTAATAGCATATGGTCTGGCTGTAATTATATCTGTCTGTGCACGCCTCAACTTTGCTGCAGCAACCATTCTCATTGCTTTTGTTATCTGTTCTGTCTTTTTGACAGAATTAATCCTGTTCTTGAGGTCTTTTAAATTTGCCATGATCTATCCTTCAGTTGTTGCTGTAAAAATCTTTTTGAATTCAGCAATTGCATCCTTAAGGAGTTTCTCAGTTTCAGAATCCATTTGCCCTGTTTCTTTTATAGTTTTTAATATCTTGGAATGTTTATTCTCAAGGAATTCAAGATATTGTTCTTCGAAAGAATTAATAGCATCAACAGGATATTCATCCAGGTGGCCGTTTGTGCCGGCATAAATTATTGCAACCTGTTTTTCCGCAGCCAGAGGTTTATACTGAGGCTGTTTAAGCATTTCCATAAGGCGTGCGCCACGGTTAAGCTGAGCCTGAGTTGCTTTATCAAGATCTGATCCGAACTGGGCGAAAGCAGCCAGTTCACGGTATTGAGCAAGATCAATTCTAAGAGAACCAGCAACCTTTTTCATAGCCTTGATCTGGGCATTACCACCAACACGCGAAACAGAAATACCCACGTTAATTGCAGGTCTGAAGCCTGAATAGAAAAGGTCAGTATCTAGGAATATCTGACCGTCAGTAATCGAAATAACATTGGTTGGAATATAAGCAGATACGTCACCGGCCTGAGTCTCAACTATCGGCAGGGCTGTAAGTGATCCGCCACCCATGTCATCACTCAATTTCGCAGCCCTTTCAAGAAGCCTCGAATGGAGATAGAAGACATCCCCGGGAAATGCCTCTCGTCCAGGCGGCCTTCTCAGCAGCAATGAAAGCTGTCTATAGGCCTGTGCCTGTTTAGTAAGGTCATCATATATACATAATGCATGCTGCCCCTTGTCCCTGTAAAACTCTCCGATCGCCGCACCTGAATAAGGAGATATGTACTGAAGAGGTGCAGGATCAGATGCAGTAGCTGCAACAACAATAGTATAATCCATCGCACCATACTGTTCCAACGTACCGACAACCTGAGCAACTGTTGACTGTTTCTGACCTGTTGCAACATATATACAGATAACACCGTTACCTTTCTGATTGATGATTGTGTCAATAGCCACAGCGGTTTTGCCTGTCTGACGGTCACCGATAATCAATTCTCGCTGACCTCTTCCAACTGGCGTCATTGCGTCGATAGATTTCAAACCGGTCTGAAGAGGTTCTTTAACAGGTTGACGTTTAACGATGCCAGGAGCCTTAACATCGACGACCTTATATTCCGAAGCAGCTATGGGCCCTTTCCCATCGATAGGTTCACCAATAGCATTGACAACTCTTCCCAGCATTCCTTCACCAACTGGAATTTGAACAATTCTTTTTGTTCTTTTTACCTGATCACCTTCTTTAATGCCGATACATTCACCGAAAAGAACGCAACCAACATTATCTTCTTCAAGGTTAAGCGCCATTCCCATAACATTATGGGGAAATTCGATCAATTCGCTGGACATCACGTTCCTAAGTCCATAGACACGGGCAATACCATCACCTATGGAGAGAATTGTTCCTGTTTCAGCGACGTCGATCTCCTTACTATATCCTTTAATCTGATCTTTAATAATACTGCTAATCTCTTCCGCCCTGATCTGCATCCTACATCTCCCCTTTTAGACTCTCTTTAAATTTTATTAAGCTGGATTTTATGCTCCCATCATAGACCATACCCTCAACATCGACTACCAGACCTCCAATAATTGAGGGATCTATTGTTGTTTCAACGTTAATCTGTTTCTTTGACATTTTAGAAAAAACTTCTGAAATTTTTTTCTGCTGAGCTGCTGTCAATTCTACCGCACTGATTACATTTGCAGTTGCTTTTCCACCAACTTCATTAATTATGTCATGATAAGATTCAAGAACATCTTTAAGTTGATGGAATCTATCTTTTTCAAGAAGTATATTAAGAAAATTCTCAATATATTTTGTGATATCGGCATTATTAAGAAGGGTTCCCAGAATTTTCTTTTTAAGGTTAATATCATATAGCGGGCTTTCCATTATTGACTTCAATTCTTCACTTTCATCTATAAGACCGACAACAGTGTGAAGATCATTAAGAAATTTCTGGCCAACGTTTTCTTCGACACCAAGATCATACAGAGCCTTGGCATATCTTCTTGCTAGGACATCGCTCTTCAATTTTCCCTCGCAACATTATTAATATATTCTTCAACAAGCCTTTCTTGATCACTATTGGTCATTTCTTTGGAAACTATACCAACCGCCATGCTGCCAGCTAGTTCGACTACATAGTTACGTAAATTTTGCCTAGAGTTAATCACTTCCTGTTCGGCAGCAGCTTTTGCTTGTTCAATTAATCTTTGAGAATTAGCCTTACCCTCTTCAATAATCTTATTTTTTTCATTCTCGATTTCACCGGTTAATGTCTTTGTGATTTCGTTAATATCTTTTTCCACTTCCTTGAATTTTTTCTCATATAAAACAAATTTCTGCTCAGCATCATTTCTTTCTTTGTCCACTTCCTCAAGAAGATTAGCTATTTCAATTCTTCTTTCGCTAAAGTATTTTTTTATTTTGTCAGCGAGAAGATACCAAAGGAAGAAAACAAGTGCAGCAAAGTTTATTGTTCTTTTTACGAGGTCCATCCATTGCACACCATGATGACCTCCACCTTCTGCCCCTTCACCACCTGATGCATATAATAATGCGGCAAACAACAAACACCCGCATACGATTATGAGTATTCTTTTTATTTGCTTGAAACTCATGCCACTTTCCTCCCCAAAACTTGCTCTGCTATAGTAATTGCCATTTTATCAAGTTCAGGCTCGAGTTCCTTTCTGGCAGTTTCGATTTCTTTTGTGATCTGATTTTTAACTTCCGAGAGATGCCTCTCCGCTTCTTTTCTTGATTCTTCAATAATTATATTCGCTTTTTCCGTTGCTTCCTTCTTGGCATTGTTTTTTATCGTCATTGCCTCTATTTTTGCCTGTTGTATTTTTTCATTATATGCAGAAATTAATTTTTCTGTTTCTTCATAGTAATCTTTTGTTTTCTGTTGGGTTTCAGAAATTTTCTTATCTCTTTCATCTAATATTTTTAGCAAAGGTTTATAAAGAACAATATTCAGGATAAAAATTAGGAGAAAAAAGTTTGCCATCTGAAGAAACATGCTCCAATTAATTTCTATCAAGATATACCTCCAGCAATTACCTTATGCGTTTTTCTATGTCTGCTCTAATCTTTTTAAAATGTATATTCAGTGTTAAATATCGCCACCATAAAATAATGAATGGCTATTCACTCATTTAGCAGGTAAGTCCTAGCATTCAAATCAGACCATGTCAATATATTTGTATCTAAATAAAAATATTCGATTTGAGCCATATAATCTAATTTAATCTTTAAATTTGGAGCGTTAGATAACATAGGAAATCCATTCATTCAATCATATTATTCATTTAGTTATTGAAAGAGTCATGCATGCTTGTACAAGATTTTTACATGTGTTAATTTTGATTTATGGATCACATGAATACAATTACTGCTGAAACAGATAAAAGAAATGTTGCGTATATAAAATATATATTTGAAGGATATGATGGAATGGCCATCATAAGTACAATAGACAGCAGCATAGCGGTAATTAATATCCTGTATTCAGTCGTAATGGAAAAACCAATACAAAACATTATTAAGGCGATGATCAATGAAGGAGTAATTAAGGAGGTCCTCAAATCATGAAAAGACACTTGGTTTCTATCTGTACTATTCTTATCTTGATGTTGTCGGTTACATTAATAGGGATGTCTGGATTGGGAGGAGGCCCAAATCAAACTCAGGTATCTTCAGTTTTTAAAGCAAAAATCCTTGATATTACAAATAATGAGGTGGAATTAGGAAATGTAACAATTGAAGGAAAAACATCATTCGGGGGATATCTCGGTAAAGGCAGAGTGCAAATTCCATTTGAAAAAATTTCATCTATTGAAATTTCCAAAGGAAATACATGTATAAACTTCGAAGATAGCGGAAAGATATGTAACATTAAAGCTAATGACTTTTCCAGATTATACGGCAACACATCATTCGGATCATATCAAATACCACTAAAAGACTTAAAGAAAATTGAATTTATTAAGGCCAGGAAGTGAACATAATCGATATTGTCATAATCGTTATTATGACATTTTGCATTATCAGAGGATTGATACTCGGGCTCATAAACAGCATATCATCATTTTCTGCTATAATAGCAGGTATTCTTCTAGCTAAAAGATATTATAAAGTTGTTTCAGATTTCCTTGAAAAGTTTTCTTTCCCGGATTTACATGGAGTTCTATCCTATATACTTATTTTCATATTTTTTTTCATAATGATCAAATTAATTTTCATACTGGCAAAGAAGATATCCTCATCTTCCGGTCTGACGACTTTTGACAGAATACTCGGTGTTTCTTTTGGATTTGCAAAAGGCATTCTGATTTCTGGAATATTGATAACAGTAATTCAGGTATCTATGCCGCCCAAGAGCAATATAATCATGAAATCATTATTGTTACCGTATTATAATAAAGTTATGCAAACAACTGGATTTGTACCAAAGGATTTCACTAAATATTATAAAATAGTTTAAGAGTATATTATTGAAGATATCCCGATTAATAATGAATATTAATGCCGTATGGAAAGGCTTCAGAAACGGCAATGGATTTTTATGGACAACAACCCTGACATACACAACATTGTTCGCCCTTGTTCCTCTCTTTGCGATCGCTTTGTCCCTTTTCAAATTATGGGGGGGGTTCTCGATTATTCAGCAAAGTCTTTTCCCAATAATTTCAGACTTTCTGGATCCTTCCCAAAAAATTCAAGTAATGCAGTACATTCAGAGTTATGTGGATAAAATAAAGGCGGGAACGCTGGGTACAATCGGCACCATTATTTTTATACTTGCCTCAATCCCATTATTCCTAGGAGTAGATGATGCAATAAATTCACTCTGGGGCAAAACAGACAGAAGGCCATTATGGCTTAAATTTGCTATTTGCTGGTCATTAACTACGCTTGGACCCATTGCAATAGTAGTCATATTAAGCGCCTTGTCTTTGCTTGACAGGGCTTTCCCGGAACTGTCAATTATCTTAAGATCGGTAAAAGTAATAATGTTAATATTTATTATATTTATTTTATTTATAATATACAAGATAGTCCCTGACACCAGGGTTAAAAACAGACCAGCCTTTATTGGATCTTTTATCAGCGGGATTTTCTGGATATTCTCATACTATCTGTATCAGGTATATATGCGCCATGCTACATATTCTTTCAATATATACGGATCGCTGGGTGCAATACCGGTTTTTCTGTTATGGATTTATATTAACTGGCTTATCCTTCTTCTGGGTGTTCAAATAACTAAACAAATTCAGTACCCTAATATTACAGGTGATATGTCTTCAATAACACCAACAGAGAGATTTTGTGCAGCTGTAGATATACTAAAATGTATTTTTGGGGGCATGTCCAAAGGTGTATATTATGATGAAAGTAAATTAATAAATATATTGCCAATCCCTCCTGAGGTATCATCATCAACATTATCAATCTTAAACTCGTCAGGTCTTCTCCAAACAAATGGAAAGATGCTTTTACCGACCAAGGGTATGAATGAAATTATGATAGTCGACATGCTCCACATTTTCATGGGGCATATCGAAAATGAAATAATCGGAAAGTATTCACTTGATGTTGCAATAATAAACCAATATTCGCTTAAGGACCTTAAATAACGATACTATTAATCATCCCCTGTTTCTTTTTCTTCTTCTATAACCTCTGCATTCTCTTCAAGAATCATGTCTTCGACATCAAGGGTATATTCCTCGACATCTTCCTCTCCATCCCTGAAAATATCAACTCCGTCAATATCCGGCCTGACATCAGACCGCCCTTTACCCAGCGAGCGTTTTCTCTTGCGTTTAAGGATTTTTTTGTTTTCCTCATTAGTCTGATCTTCACCACATCGGGGGCATATTGGATTCGGTTTATTCAAATCATAAAATTTACAGTTGCATTTATAGCATTTGTATCTTTTGCCGAGCTCTGCCACAGGCTTTCCTCCGCTTAATTTTTTGTTCTCAGTATCAGCAACTCAATGATTACGTCAATGATAATCATGCTCATACTTATTCCAATTGATGTGTAATAAAGAAATAGCGGATAATGACCAATTCATGATAAATATTAATTAAATCTATTGAAGGAGAAACGCATATGATCAGTTTTTCTTTGAAAGACAAAATTGCCCTTATCACTGGCGCAAGCAGGGGAATCGGAGAAGAGATCGCATTGACGCTTGCACAGTTCGGGGCTCATTGCATACTAGTGAGCAGAAAAGCTGAAGCCCTTGCACCAGTAAAAGACAAGATATCTTCGACAGGCGGAACAGCAGATATTATATCCTGCCACGTAGGTGACTTAAGTCAGATCGACACCCTTTTTTCTGAAATAAAATCGAAATTCGGACGTCTTGATATTCTTGTTAACAATGCTGCCACCAATCCTTATTTCGGAGATATGCTCGGGGCAGATGCCGGAGTATGGGATAAAACCTTTGATGTGAATCTCAAGGGACCTTTTTTCATTTCACAGAAGGCAATAAAGCTGATGATTGAAACAAACACAAAGGGTTCCATTGTAAACATATCTTCAGTTAATGGAATTAAACCAGCCCCTTTCCAGGGAATATACTCGATTACAAAGGCCGGACTCATCGCAATGACAAAATCATTTGCAAAAGAATTTGCCAGCAAGGGGATAAGGGTTAATGCAGTTCTTCCCGGACTTACCGAAACCAAATTTTCAAAAGCAATTATAGATAACGATTCAATATATGACTTTGCCGTGAAACAGATCCCGATGGGAAGACATGCCAGCCCTTCCGAGATATCAGGTGCCGTGTTATATTTAGTTTCAGATGCTTCAAGCTTTACAACAGGCTCACTGATTGTTTGCGATGGCGGGATGTTGGCCTGAGATGCTTATATGAACCTCAAAGATGAAAAATTGTATATAGTTATGGTCGGTCTTCCCGGGAGGGGAAAATCGACTATCGCACTCAGACTTCTGGAAATGTTCAACAACGATGAAATGAGATCGAAGATTTTCAACAACGGAAACCTTCGAAGAAAATTTAAAAACCTGAAAGATTCATATTCGGCAGAATTTTACCACCCGGATAATATTGAAGGTGTTGAACTCCGAAGAATGTTCGCTCAGATAAACATGGAAAGGGCCAGAGATTTCCTTTCAAATAAAGGCCATGTAGCTATTCTTGATGCAACGAATGTCAGCCGGGAAAGAAGGGAAATGATCGAAAATTTCCTTACAGATCATCCTGTGCTCTTCATCGAATGCATCAATGATGATGAAGATATTATTAATCTGAGCATCATAGAGAAGACAAAATCAAAAGAATTTGAAAAGCTTTCACAGAAGGAAGCATTCCATAATCTGATGAAAAGAATTGAATATTACAAAATGATATACTCTTCACTAAAATCAGAGAGAAACATTATAATAATCGATTCTCTTCACAACCGCATAATCAAAGAAAAAGTAATTGATACAATACCCCATCATTCCCGCATTCGGGATTTTCTAGTAACAGACATGGTAAAAAACCTCTTTCTGATAAGACACACCGAAACCTTTTTCAACGTAAGGGACCGCATCGGCGGTGATCCATCTCTTACCCCGAAAGGAGCAGATCAGGCAAAGTCTCTTGCTGCCTTTTTTAAAAACAATAAAATCTCTTACATTTTCACAAGCAGCAAAAAAAGGACTATTCAGACTGCACAGCCGATATGCGGAAATCAGCAAAACTGCTCTATCATTCCATTAAAAGAGTTTGATGAGATAGACGGTGGGATATGTGAAGGAATGAGTTATAATGACATAAGAATAAAAAGGCCTGATATATATCACGCCAGAGAGGCAGATAAATATAATTATGTATACCCTGACGGTGAAGGTTATGTCACCATGAAAGATCGCATTGAAATAGGAATCAAGAAAGCCTTTTTCCTTAACAGAAACTCCAACAACATCATGATTGTGGGACACAGGGCCGTGAATCGCATGATACTTTCTCATTTTCTCTACCGCAGAATGGAGGACGTACCTTACATCTATGTACCACAGGACAAGTTTTATCATATTATTGCGACTCAGGACAAAAAACTTTTTCAGTTAAAAAAGTATACTAAATGAATAGAATGCAGAAATCAGTCATATACATCCCCATACTTATAATTTGCGTATTTCTGACCGGCTGTGCCACTGCTCCGTTAACCGGACGTTCCCAGCTTCTGCTGGTACCGGAAAGCGATGAAATTGCACTGGGTTTAAAGGCCTATCAGGAAGTACTTTCCAAGGCCAGGATAAGCAGTGATCAGCAGATCAATGCCCAGGTCAAGCGAGTTGGAACACGCATAGCCCGGGTTGCCAACCGTGACGACTACAACTGGGAATTTACTGTCATCGACGATCCTAAAACCGCAAATGCATTCGCCCTTCCGGGTGGTAAAGTTGCAGTCTACACGGGAATAATACCCTACACGAAAGACGATAACGGTCTGGCCTTCGTTTTGGCTCATGAGGTAGGCCACGCCATTGCACGGCATGGAGGAGAACGAATGAGTGAGCAGCTTCTCATCCAACTCGGACAGCAAGGGCTCAATCTTGCGATTGCAGATAAAAGCCCGCAGGCCATCCAGGCCATCAATCTGGGGTACGGCCTGGGGACTACCGTCGGTGTGACATTGCCGTTCTCTCGAGCCCAGGAGCTTGAAGCCGATCACATAGGCATCATTCTTATGGCCAAGGCCGGTTATGATCCCCGGGAAGCACCCAGATTCTTCGAACGCATGACGGCAGGACAATCAAAGAAAAACATTGAATTTCTCTCTACGCACCCGGCGGATGATCGGCGTATACGAGATCTCAAAAACCTCATACCACAGGCTTTACCTTATTATAAACATTGAATCTTGAGCAAGTATTCCAAAAGGAGTGAATTATGAAAAATTGTGATCCCATCTACATTTCCGAGACCCTGATAAACCGGATTAAAAATGGCGCCTTTCTTACAGTTAAAACCGGGGATTTAATCAATACTATGACAATAGGATGGGCACTTATCGGATACATCTGGCAAAGGAATATCCTGATGGTTGCCGTGCGTAACTCGAGGCATACATTTTCCATTATTGAAGAGGCTCTGGATTTTACTGTTACAGTGCCTTCTTCAGACATGAAAGACGCCATCATGTTCTGCGGTTCCAAGTCCGGGCGGGAAGTCGACAAATTCAAAGCATGCAACCTTATCCAAGCTGCGGCGCAGCAGACAGTATCTCCCATACTTCAGATGCCGGGCATTCATCTGGAATGCCGGATATGCTTCAAAGCGCCAATGAACCCAGCCTGTCTCGATCAGGCCCTAGATGATCTGTATCCTGCAAAGGATTATCATACTCTTTATTTCGGAGAAATTGCCGCCTGTTATGAAACAGACGTCTTTTAAACTGGTTTAATGCCAACCTGTCCTGAAAATCGGTTATGATTAGAAGTTGGGCAATGGATATAAATAATGTGATGTGCTATGGTAAGTGAAAACTTAAAATAATTGGAGGTAATCATCATGTGGGCATTAAAAAAATTATACTATCGTATTTATCAGGCTGTAATGGGTTTCAGTATGAATTTCCTTATCTGGATAGAACCAACTATCATTGACGGCAAAGACAGCATAAAAAAGCTTGCTGGAGTAATTAAGGGAAAAGGCATTTCCAATGTTCTTATTGTCACCGACTCCGTCCTGATGAGCCTTCACCTTCTCGATTCCCTCTTTGAAGCTCTTAAATCAGCAGGGATAAAGTATTCACTTTACGATCAGGTACAGCCCAATCCTACTATCGATAACATCGAAGCGGCTCTCAAAATCTATAATGAAAACAATTGTCAGGCCATCATTGCTTTCGGCGGAGGCTCTCCCATGGATTGCGCAAAGATCACAGGTGCAAGGGTTGCCCGTCCGAGCCGTTCGGTAGCAGGAATGAGAGGACTTTTCAAGGTGGTGCTTCCCTCTCTTAAGATGGGCTCTGTTCTGCCTCCGGTCCTTTTTGCCATTCCCACAACAGCCGGTACGGGTTCAGAAACCACAATTGCGGCTGTCGTATCGAATTCTCAAACACATGAAAAATTCCCGATCACCGACCCCGTTATCCGTCCGAGATACGCGGTTCTGGACCCTGCGCTTACAGTAGGCCTCCCTCCTCACATAACGGCAACTACCGGCATGGATGCCATGACACATGCTGTCGAGTCCTATATAGGAAAGTTCTACAACAATCAGGACACGCTTAAAAAAGCCATCCTGGCGGTTAAAATGATATTTGATAATCTTGAAAAGGCCTATAAGGACGGAAAAGATATTGACACCCGCGCGCAGATGCTTCGCGCCGCATATTGTGCTGGATACAGTTTCACACGCGGCGGCGTCGGCTATGTCCATGGCATCGGCCACAACCTGGGCGGCATGTATGGAGTTCCTCATGGCCTGGCAATGCCTGTCATCATGCCCTACGTGCTTAAATGGTACGGAGAAGCGGCGCACAAACCACTTGCAGAACTTGCCGAGTTTATAGGCATCGCCAAGCCCGGTATGAGTCAGGCTCAAAAGGCCAAGGCTTTTATTGAAGCCATCAGAGATCTCAACAGGAAATTGAACATCCCTGAAAAGCTTGATTGCATTAAAGATGAGGACATCCCGATAATCGCAGAGCGTGCATTGCTTGAGTGCAACCCGACATATCCTGTTCCGAAGATTATGAGCAAAGAGGATTGCATGGGAGTCATCAGATCTCTAAAAGCATAAAAAAGAATATATGACACCAGGAGAGGAGCTGCCTGAAGCAGTTCCTCTCTTTTTATTAATCAAATATCCGAACCGGCCTTATGCCTTTTTGCAGAAAGCATTTTGGGCATCTGATTTAATACTACGCCCGATGCGAGAAGGAACGCCCTGTTGTTAAGCCTGCGCTTCGGGACTTCCCCTATGGCGATCTGAACCAGCTCAAGGATATGATAAATCTCGGTCCAAAGGAAAGGAAGCATCAGCCTGCCCACACCAAGCTGCTGCATGCAACCAGCGCAGTACGTCACGACTGCATCAGCTTTTGTATCTTTTGCCAGCTTTAATGCCCTGCCGGTCGCCATGACTACATTGAACGGGTGATAGTTCGAGGCATGGCTGAATCCTCCGCCTATGCCGCAGCAGCGCATCATCTTTCCGTGCTGTTCCTCTTCAATGACATTGGCTCCAAGCATTTTAAGGAGTTTTCTGGGCATATCGATATATTCATCTCCAAAGCACTTCGCATGGCATGACTCCTGAATAGTTACAGTCATATCAAGCTTCTTTTTAAGCTTCAGTTCGCCCCTTTCTATCCGGCCGATAAGCCAGGGAATAACATGCTCTATCTCAAAATCGAATCTCGCTCCGTATTTAGGGAGTATGTTGGTGAACAGATTTCTGCCAGCCGTACATGGTATCAGCATCTTTTTTATTCCCATTTTTCTGTAATGTGATGTAAGTCTGGCCGCAGTCTTCTTAAGCTCATCAAAATGTCCGGAGCGGAAATACATTTCTCCGCAGCACAAATCGAGTGAACCTCTGATCTCTTTACCATCGAAAAGCGAACTCATCATCAGGTATGGCGTTGTGATAACATTGCATCCCGGGTAGACTATCTCTTCGCAGGGTCTCGCATCATCCCATTTTTTTACAAGCGCCTTTTCATCTTCCGGCATCCTATCTAGAGCATATGTCCTGAAGTTGGGCCTCATATTCGGGGTAAACCAGAGGGCCCTCTCAGGCATGCCATCATTCTCATAGGCCTCATGCCACCTTCTCAATACAAGCATGGCCGGATTGCAGCCCTTCCTGCACACATAGTTGCACGACATACAGCTGGTGCATTTTTTCAGAACGATGCTGTTTTTACGTCCTGCTATCAGGTTCCGCATCTCGGCTTTTGCCTTATCCAGCGGTAGAGACAATACTGGGCATGCATGCAGGCATTCACCGCATTTTTCGCATGCCTCCTGATGGTATTCCTCAAACATATCAGAATTCATATTTTGACCTCCAGGATTCCCCGAATAATATTAATTAATGCCTTTTGATCGGGGATATATCCGCTATA
Organism: uncultured Bacteriovoracaceae bacterium; assembly: GCA_964400685.1. Classification (GTDB taxonomy): domain Bacteria; phylum Desulfobacterota; class Desulfomonilia; order UBA1062; family UBA1062; genus DATCTV01. The sequence continues at coordinate 17,064 of CAYNVT010000011.1, forward strand.
CCATAATTATTCATATCTGAGTGCATCAATTGGATGCAGGAGTGAGGCCTTATATGCAGGATAATATCCGAAAAAGATACCCACAAAAAAAGAGAACCCGAAAGATATGAGCACTGACATGGGGGTCACGACAGCCGGCCAGTCGGCAAATCTGGAAATAATATATGACCCCAGAGTGCCCAGAAGAATGCCGATCGCACCTCCAAGCATTGAAAGAGTAATCGCCTCAATTATGAACTGAAGTCTTATATCCCATGAACGCGCTCCTACCGCCATTCTGATGCCGATTTCCCTGGTCCTTTCGGTAACCGATACGAGCATGATGTTCATGATGCCTATTCCGCCAACCAGAAGCGAGATTGATGCTATCGCCCCCAGTAGTATCGTCATGACCCTTGTCGCACTCTGTGCTTCCTTTAATATCTGGGTCAGATTTCTCACGGTAAAATCATCCTGACCTTTCGGGCCGATGTTATGCTTCTGCCTTAGAAGTTCGGTGACCTGATCTTCGGCCGCCTGCATTGAATCCACGCTTTTTGCCTGCATCGTTATATTTCTGATCATGCCCGGTATGGTCGTGCCGAATATTTTTTTCTGTGCGGTCGTTATTGGAATGAAAAGCGTATCGTCCTGGTCCTGTCCCATCATTGACTGACCCTTCGCTTCCAGTACTCCCACCACTTTGAAAAGAACCTTTTTTATCCTGATCGTACGCCCAATGGGATCTTCATTAGGGAAAAGATTATCGACAACCGACTTGCCAAGTACGCATACCTTTGTGGAACTCCTTACATCCTGGTTTGTTATGTTTCTTCCCTCAGCAAGTCCCCATTCTTTTATCTCGAGCATTTCCGGGGTTGTGCCGACTACAGATGTCAGCCAGTTCTGGTTCTGATATACGACCTGCGCCGAACCGTTCAGGACAGGCGCCACCTTGCTTACGGCAGTGCATTTTTTTCTGATGGCATCGGCATCGAAAATCGTGAGTGCCGACGAACCGCCGGCACCTGTTCTGACTCCGCTTTGAGTCCTGCTGCCCGGCGTTACGATTATGACATTGCTCCCCATGCTTGATATCTGGTCCGTAATTTTCTTGCTCGCACCTGAACCCACGGCAAGCATCGTGATGACCGCGGCAACTCCGATTATTATGCCGAGAACGGTTAAAGCGGAACGCATTTTGTTGGCCCTGAGCGCATTGAGTGAAACCTTTATTGTCGACGGGATGTTTATCATGCGTTCAACCCTGTATTCTGCTTCTCATCGCTCACAACCCTGCCATCAAGGAATCTTATTATTCGGGAGCTGTAAGCAGCTATATCAGGTTCATGTGTGACAAGCACTATCGTGATCTTCTCCTTTTTGTTGAGCTTCACTATGAGATCCATGATTTCATAGCTTGACCTGCTGTCGAGATTTCCTGTGGGTTCGTCGGCCAGTATCAGCGGCGCATTGTTTACAAGAGCCCTGGCTATGGCGACCCTCTGCTGCTGGCCTCCTGAGAGCTGGTTTGAGAAATGGCTGCTCCTGTCTGCAAGACCCAGGGCCTCAAGAGCCGCTATTGCCCTCTTCTTTCTTTCAGTCTGATTAACGCCTGCGTAAAGCATAGGCAGTTCGACATTTTCCAGTGCCGTCGTCTTTCTCAGGAGATTGAAGCCCTGAAATACAAAACCGATCTTCCTGTTTCTTATCGCCGCAAGGTCATTGCTTTCAAGACTCCCTGTATCAATTCCGTCGAGCAGGTATGTTCCTTTTGTAGGTCTGTCAAGACAGCCCAGCGTGTTCATGAATGTCGATTTTCCGGAACCCGAAGGCCCCATGATCGCTACGAATTCTCCTCTTTCGACAGAGATGGAGACATCATCCAAGGCACGGACCTGATCCTCTTCTCCCATATCGTAAATCTTGAATAAATTTTTTGTCTCTATCAAAGGCATGTATATTCCTACATCATGGGCGGAGGCCCCATACGCTGATTCTTCTTTGCATTCTCTTTTTCAGAGTTAGCCGATTCCGTTATAACCTCCATACCTTCTTCAAGGGCGCCTGATTTCAATTCACTATAGCTGCCGTCGCTTATTCCCGTCCTGACTGGAATTCTCTTCATCTTCCCTTTGTCCATAATCCATACAGCCGGGCCGTTTTTCCCGGTTGATTTTTTTGAAACCTGAGCAGGTTTGAACCTCAGCGCGGAATCAGGAACCCTTAACACTCCCTTCTTTTCTTCTATGATTATGGTTACATTCGCCGTCATGCCCGGTTTGAGCTTAAGCTCAAGGTTATCAACTTTAACGATTACATCATAGGTGACTACATTCGAAACCGTAGTCGGTGAATTCCTTACTTCGGAGACTACACCTTTGAACGTCATTTCAGGGTAAGCATCTATTGTGAACTCGACATTCTGCTGGTTCTTTATTTTTCCGATATCTGCTTCATCCACGCTCGTGTCGATCTGCATTTCCCTCAAGTCCTGCGCTATCGTGAAAAGTGTGGGGGTCTGATAGCTTGCAGCCACAGTCTGACCTACATCTACACTCCTGGATATTACAGTCCCGTCCACAGGAGATAAAATCCTCGTATAACCGAGGTTTGTCTCTGCAACCTTGAGAGCGGCCTTCATCTGCTCGACCTGCGCCTTTGCCGCATCGACCTGTGCTGAAGCCGAATCCGCATTTGTCTGTGCGGTATCCACATCGCTTTGAGATACAAAATCCTTCTTCAGAAGCGCCTTGTTCCTTGCGAGCGTTCGCACATAATCTGCAAGCACTACCTGAGCCTTTCTATGATTTGCCTCGGCGCTTGAAAGGTTCGCTTTTGCCTGAGAAACCTGAGACTCGAAATTTGCAGGATCGATCTGCGCCAGGAGCTGGCCTCTTTTCACAAGCGAGTTGTAATCAACGAAAATTTCACTTATCGTCCCCGATACCTGTGTACCGACCTGAACATTAACAACTGCATTTACCGTTCCGGTCGCAGTCACGGCAAGCTGTATATCACCCTTTTCAATCTTTTCGGTTTTATAATTATCTCTGCTGTTATCCCTTCTGAGAAAAAAATATGCAGTCGCTCCGATAATCATTACAATGATGACAAATATAACCGCCTTTTTCATCTTACTTCCCCCATTGCCTTTTCAAGATTTGCTACGGCAATTCTGTAATCGTAAAGGGCCGATGCATACGAGGTTGCCGCATTCGCCTCCGAAGTAATCGCATCCGTCACCTCGATGGCGTTCCCTACACGCTCCGCATAACGGCCTTCGGCAAGCTCCCTGTTCTGTTTTGCATATATGAGTGTCTGGCGGGCTACATCTATCTGTTTTCTGACTTCAGTTATTGAGAGTATGGCCTGAGTGACATCAAGTCTTATGCCCTGCCTTATTGACTCCACTGCCGCCATCTGGCTCTTTTGATTGGCCCTGGCCTCCTCAACACTGTACTTCACATTAAAACCCGTGAATATGGGGATGGTAAGGCTCGCACCGGCATTCCATTCATTTTTAAGAGGGAAGTCATCGCCATTCCACCCGTATCCGGCGGCACCGGTAAGAACAGGATAATGATCGGCGTTTGCAAGTTTCACATTCATTTCGGCAGCTTCGACCTTGGCCATCGCAGATTTGAGGTCCGGTCTGTTCTGATAGGCACGTTCAAGGGCAGCAGGTTCATCAATCGATACATCCACGAATTTCGGGGACGAATCGATCTCGAAATCCGGAGCTGATGTAATTCCCATTGCATTTGCAAGAATGAGCCTGTCAGAAAGATATGTATTCCTTGCCTTTATCATGTCAAGTCTTGCCTGTCCGAGATCAACCTCGGCTCTGGTAACATCAATCCTGGGTTTGAAACCGACTTCGTATAGTTTTTTCGCCTGTTCAAGGTGCTGTTCAAATTTTGTTACAGTTGCCGAACGGGCATCAAGCGTGTCTTTTGCCTGAAGAAGCCCATAGTATGCCTTTTTAACATTGAGAATCACCTGGGATTTCGTATCGATGAAAGCGGCCGAATATGAATCCGACTCACGTTTTCTTGCGCCGACCTGTGAAGATGTCCTGCCGAAATCATAAAGCAGCAGGTCGAGATTAAAGCCCGTATTGTACTTGTCGAATGGTCCTGACTGATCGATAACATAGCTCGTATCCTGATCGTATTTGGAATAATCCGCCGTAGCATTAATCTGAGGCATATATGCCGATTTCGCCTTGCCGACACGGCTTTTACTGGCCTCGTAATCAGACTGGGATGCAATGATATCAGGGTGATTATCAATGGCAATCGAAACACATTTATCAAGGTCGAGAGTTTCACCCGGAATAATAGCCTGGCCTGCAAAGAGAATCGCAGGCAAAACCGCATAAATTAATGTAAGGATAATTTTTTTCATAGGTCTTACCTAGTTTCATTTGGAACAATTATCCAGAATGTTTACACTATTTTACAAATCAGATTACATATCGCTTATGCGCAAAGTAGGAGATGTCCTCGCATAGCCCTCGTTTCTTATCAGATGGCAGCCTATCGAAGTGGGGTTCCTAAGTGCCGCTTCGGCCACCATTATCGCCGCCTGCGTTCCATGGAAAAGGCTTATGATATCCTTCGAAACCGGTGTCTCCCTGTAAAATTCCTCAATCCTCAGGAACATGTGCCTCAAATCTTCAAGGGCTCTCTTCAGCCGGGACTCAGTACGCACAATTCCTACATAATTCCACATGGTATTTTTCAGGTTCGCCCAGTCCTGAGCAATAAGCGCAGGGTCTTCATTGGCAACGTTTCCTGTCGGTATCCAGTCCCTTGCCGAGGCAAGTGTCGTTGTCTTTACAGTTTCGCCCGAGTTTATTCTTTCGTTTATGTCCATTGCCGACTGGTATCCCCAGAGAAGACCTTCCAGCAGGGATGTGGATGCAAGGCGGTTTGCTCCGTGCAATCCCGTACAGGAAACCTCGCCGATTGCATAAAGGCCTCTGAGCGTTGTCCAGCCCTTTGTGTTCACATGCACACCGCCGCAGAAATAGTGCGCTGCCGGAACTACGGGCACGGGTTCTTTTGTTATGTCGATGCCCGCCTCGCGGCATGTCTTTGAAATAGTCGGGAAACGCTCATTTATGTCTTCGTTGACATGGTTCGCTATGTCGAGAAGGACATACTCCTGCTTGTTCCTCAGCATCTCTTCCCATATGGCGACTGTCACCTCGTCCCTGGGGGCAAGGTCCTTCAATTCGGGATTATATCTCTCCATGAAGTATTCGCCTGAAAGGTTCTTGAGTTTGGCGCCCTCGCCTCTTACAGCCTCTGAAATCAGGAATCGCCTTCCGCCCGGGATATACAGGGTCGTCGGATGAAACTGCATGAACTCCATGTTCATGACACGGGCGCCTGCGCGTTTAGCCATTACCATGCCGTCTCCGACAGTGCCCTTTTCATTTGTGGAATGCACAAAGATATCTCCGAGACCGCCGGTTGCCAGAACCGTGTACTGTGCAAGCACCACATCGACTTCCATCCTGTCATTCATGAACAGGTAAGCCCCGAGGCACCTGTCCCCAAGCATGTATCTCGCCTGAATATCACTTGAATGGTGGTGCATGGTCACAAGATCAATGGCAGTAGCCCCGGTGATGATAGTGACATTTTCATGCGAGCTGACAGCTTTTATCAGGGCTTTCTCGATTACTTCGCCGGTATTGTCCGCAGAATAAAGTATGCGGTTGACGGAATGAGCCCCTTCACGGGTAAGGTCGTAATTTTCATCAAACGAATCAGTAAGATGCGTGAAATCAACATGAAGGTTCCTGATAAGCACTTCTTCAACGACATCAGGACCTTTCTCGGAGATGAAATCAACGGCTTCAATCGAATTTATATCCCTGCCCGCTCTCAATATGTCTTCTCTGAGCATTTCAGGGGAATCATCCTTGCCTTTGAAAACAATGCCGCCCTGCGCCCGGTTCGTGTTTGTCCTGTGGGGATCTTTTCGCTTTGTCACCAGCGTTACCTTAAGTCCTTGCTGTGCGGCAATAAGGGCGCAGGTCGCACCGGCAATACCTGTTCCTATTATGAGCACCTCGGTTTCCATACGCGCCATATCAGACCTCCAGCATGCGCTTAAGTGCGGTTCTGGCATTTTCAGCTATATGTTCCGGTACCCTCACCCTGTATTCTTCAGACATCTCGGAAATGCATCCGGCCAGCTTATCAAGCGTTATTTTCGCCATGTCTTCGCAGTATGCCTCTTTAAGCGGGACTACTCTGACATCATCATTTTTGCCGGCAAGCCGTTTGACCATATTGGTTTCCGTACCGACAGCGATGATGCTTCCCATCTCAAGCGTTTTAGCATACTCGATAATTCCCGCAGTAGATGCGGCGCTGTCGCTTGCATCGACCGAGGCGGGATCTGTCTCAGGATGCACAATGACCTTGCCTCCGGGATTTTCTGATCTGAACCTGCTGATATCCTCCGGAGTGAACACAGGGTAATGTACAGGACACCAGCCCTTCCACAATATGACCTTCGCTTTACTTACGGCTTCGATGTCATTGCCTGCTTCCGGGTCCCATACGGCAATCTCGCTGTCTTTTATCCCGAGACTATATGCAGTATTCCTCCCAAGGTTCATGTCGGGCATGAAGAAAATCCTACCCTTCTTTTCAAGCGCCCATTTGAAAACTTTTTTCGCATTTCCCGAAGTGCATACAATACCGTCATTGCGGCCGCAGAATGCCTTTATCAGGGCAGATGAATTAACATAAGTTACGGGTATGACAGGTCTGCAGGAAATCTTCTGCCATGCAATTTCCACATCTTTCAAGTCCGCCATGTCTGCAAGCGGGCAGCCTGCGGATTTATCGGGGATATAAACTTTTTTTCCGGAAGAAAGTATACAGGCCGTTTCCGCCATGAAATAGACTCCACAGAAAATTATGATCTCAGCTTCATTCATTGATGCCGATTTTCTGGACAGTTCAAGCGAGTCGCCTACATAATCGGCGAATTCGATCACAGCATCAGTCTGGTAATGATGCCCGAGTATTACAAGCCTGTTGCCAAGTTCGTGTTTTTTTCCGGTTATGATCTCTTTTGCCTCTGTTTCAGTCATTTGCACGTCCGATCGTCATTGAAATATCAAATGCCTTTACCGAATGTGTGACTTCCCCGACAGATATGAAGTCAACACCTGTCAGCGCGACATCCCTTATAGTCTTAAGCGTTATTCCACCGGAGGCTTCCAGTGGGATCCTGCCGCCAACGAGTAACACCGCTTTTCTCATTCCGTCTGTTGAAAAATTGTCAAGCATGATCCTGTCAACATCCGCGGCAAAGGCCTCTTTGACATCTTCGAGCGTCCTGCATTCGACCTCGACCGGGATGTCGTTTGAGAAAAGCCTCACTCTCCTGACAGCCTCTGTGATAGAGCCTACTCGATCTATATGATTGTCTTTCAAGAGCGCCATATCGAAGAGCCCCATCCTATGGTTACGCCCTCCGCCTGTTCTGAAGGCTATTTTGTCAAGCACCCTCTGGCCGGGTGCTGTCTTTCTTGTATCGAGCAGTACCGCTTTCGTACCTTTGATCTCTTTTACAAAGAGGCCTGTCATGGTCGCTATCCCGCTCATACGCTGCATGAAATTAAGTGCAACCCTTTCAGCCTTGAGAAGCGCCCTGGCGCTTCCCGTAACATTCGCTATTACTGTTCCTGCTTCGACTCCGGCGCCTTCGTCTACCTTCTTTTCGAAGACCGCCTGTTCATCGAGCTTCTTGAAAATACTCCCAGCGATATCCAGTCCTGCTATGACTCCCGAGGACTTTGCCGTAAGCTTCGCGCTGAGCCTGTCACCCGCTTCGAATAAAGCGTTAGAAGTAATGTCAACACCGTCTTCTTCAAGGGCAAGGTCTATTATTTTTTCTATCAGATTCTGAGTATTCATAGGTAAACTCATCTATTATCACATCAATCATGTTTATTGCCATATCGAGTTCCTGCTTTGACCCGAATGAGGAAGACAGGCTTAAGAAAAGAGGATCATAAACAGGCGTTTCAGCACCTATTGCCGCATAATCGATCCTGTCGATGTCATATTCCTCTCCAAGGAAATAATATTTGCCGAAACGCGGCCGCTTCATATCTCTGAAAGGCCATGTTACTTTGAGCTTATAATATCTGTTGAGGATATCCCTGAGCTTGTCAGAGCCTTTGACAACCGATGGCCTGATTTCTTCTCCGAGCCGGTTCTGTACGATTCTGAAAAACGTCTTCACATAATCTATATCTGTTATGACGGCCCCGAAAAGATACCAGTCATCGAGGGTATCAACGATTACCCGGGCTTCATTTTCATCAAGCTTCTGGTAGCTGGGGCAGAAATGGCCCTCGCATATTTCCCGGCCGTAGAAGCTTATATCGCGCATATCTTTCCCGCCATTCTGCATGGGATGAATCATGCAGCCGACCTTTTTTCTATCGTCGTCGAGCCATCCTGCAAATTCACAGGTGTATATGGTCTTGTATATCCGCCTGCCGTCTTCCCGGCGCCTTATCGCGTCCCTGTATTCATCAAGGGAAAGCCCGCCGCATCTTACCTTTTTCATCAGCTTCTCCCGGTAATCGAAGCGTGCAGCAAGCTCATCCCTGGTGTTTCCCACATAATTATATATCCCGCAGCATGCACCACAGGACTTGTTTGTATCAGGCTGGCAGAGGTGAATCCTGGTCATCGGAGCAGCTCACTTAAGGATTATCATCACATTTGTTCCGTCAACTCCCACAGAATAGCAGGCGTCTTCACATTCAATCGAATAGCGCAGGACTTCATCGACTTCATTTATGAATGCGCCTTCTTCATTAAGCCTGTCTATAATGAATCTGAGTTTGTCGAAACTCAAGTCATCTTCAATGATAATGTTATAGGCGCATCCCTTATAAAGAAAAGGTATTTTCTCATACATGCACGGCACCTTAGCATACTAAGCCTTTTCATGGAAGCTCCAGAAAAACTAAATCCTTGCATAGTATCTGCATAATCGGATAAATCTGCCTTATGAATTCAATTCTCTTAAACTCAATTGGATGGCTCGGCGCAAAATTAATTCAGGGCTTCTGCGGCACATACCAGGAGAATGTTTTCGGAAAAGAACTCTTTGATGATATGTCCAGGACAAGCAGAAAGATCATGGTCTCGTGCTGGCATCGCGGAATAATCTTTTACGGTTATTTTTTCAGGGGGCTGAAGGCCGGGACAATCGGCTCTCTTTCAAAAGATGCTGAAATCGCTGCAGCCATATTCGAGCGCCTTGGAATTGTAGTTTTCAAGGGTTCCTCGACCAGAGGCGGCCATGCAGCACTCAATGCCATCACTGATTACATAAATTCAGGAAATTATGGCGGCTTTAATCCGGACGGGCCAGTTGGGCCTCAATATGTCTCAAAACCGGGCATGGTTCAGATTGCGGCCAGAACAGGGGCCCCCATCATCCCTTTCGCCTGGGATGCAGAACCATCATGGGAATTTAATACCTGGGACAAAATGATGCTGCCAAAACCCTTTTCAAGACTTTGTATCCTGTTCGACAGAAAAGCCATGTATGTGCCAGCGGGGCTTGGTATCGACGAGTATGAAAAATACAGACAGGAGTTCGACCGCCGCATGAACATCCTCAGCTATCAGGCACGCTTCTATGTCAAGAACCGGCTTAAAGGTATCGATCCACGTGATATTGATGTACCGGAAGATTTCATGGACTACCTTCCCAAAGGGAGAATAAGAACCAGGAAGAGTCAAACCGTATGATTACTGGAGAGTGAATGAAATAATTTATTATCAGGTACGGATTATGGGTAAAAAGCTCAATAACATTTTAACTAACCCGCTATTCATTAAACCGCTTTCCTTGCTTGGCGCAAAATTCATAACAGGACTCTGCTCTACATGCCGCATCGAAGTTTTCGGGCAGGAGCTTGAGCGCGAACTGCTTAAAACCCGCAAAGACCTGCTGTTCCCATGCTGGCACAGGGGCATATTCTATTACGCCTACCACTTCAGAGGGTGCGGCGGCTCAACTCTAATATCCCAGTCAAAAGACGGCGAGATAATAGCCCGCATAATAAACCACATGGGCATGATCGCCATGAGGGGCTCAACTACAAGGGGCGGCCACATTGCGCTCGAAGGCCTTGTCGATTACATCAAAGCAGGCCATTACGGAGGCTTCACACCTGACGGGCCGGTAGGTCCACCATACGTTTCCAAGATAGGCACTATCATGATGGCCGCAAGAACGGGCTCTCCACTTGTCCCCTTTGCATGGGACGCATATCCCTCATATGAATTCGATTCATGGGATAAATTCTCAATACCAATGCCATTTTCAAGAATTGCCGCGCTGTATGACAGGGATATCATTCATGTACAGGAAGGTCTTTCGGATGAGGCTTACGAGGATATCCGGCGGAACTTTGATATGAGGATGAATATACTTAATTACCAGGCAAGGTTTTATGTGAGAAACAATCTCAAAGGCATTGACCCGAGGGACATCGATGTGCCCGCGGATTTCATGGATTACCTGCCTAAGGGAAAACCAAGGCCCCGGAAAAACCGCACCGGTTAAATTCCTATGCAGGTATTGCGGGCCTCCTGGAACGGGGTTTTGAACCCTCCTGATGCCTGCCGGAAGGCCTTGAGGAAGGCCGGTTTGATGGTTTTGAAGCATGAGAGAAAGGCCTCGCATGCTGCGGCCTCGGCGGCCTGGCAAACTCATTTCCTTTAGGTTGAGGTTTGCTGTAGTCGAAACCATCCAATTTTTTCCGTACCAGCTTTTCGCCCAGCGTCAGTTCTATATCATGGACCATTGCAGCGTCTTCATTCGTAATGAATGTGAATGCATCGCCGCTCCTTGAAATACGACCGGTTCGGCCTATGCGGTGCGTATAGGCATCTACAGTATCAGGTATATCGTAATTTATGACATGGGATATAGCTGAGACATCTATGCCGCGCGCCGCTATATCTGTTGCAACCAGTATCTGGTACGTTCCATTGCGGAAGCCTTCAATCGCCTCTTCGCGCCTGTTCTGCGAAAGGTTTCCCTGAAGCGATGTCGCACTGAATCCGGCATTGCCTAGCTGTTCCGCAACTCGTTTGGCACGATGCTTGGTGCGAGTGAAAACAAGTACCGAACCGGTTGATGTGTTCTTCAGCAGCTCTTTAAGAAGTGCTGTCTTCAAATGCTGTTCGACAGGGTAAAGCGCGTGCGTTATCGTGGAAACAGGCTTTGCGATATCTATCTGGACTGTTACGGCATCCCTGAGGATGACAGACGCCAGATGTCTTATATCGTCAGGCATGGTTGCGGAAAACAAAAGGTTCTGCCTTTTCATGGGAAGGTGCTTTAATACGCGGCGGATATCTGGCAGGAACCCCATGTCAAACATGCGGTCAGCCTCGTCAATAACCAGAGTTTCAACACTGCTCAAGTCGATTTTGTTCTGGGATATCAGGTCGAGAAGCCTTCCCGGACATGCCACAATAATTTCATTGTCATGGCTCAGGTCCCTGATCTGAGGTGTAATGCTTACACCTCCGAAAATGACCATGCTGCGAAGTCTCATATGCCTGCCCAGTGACCTTACTGCGTCGTTGATCTGTGAAGCCAGTTCGCGCGTGGGCGCCAGGATCAGGACCTTTATCTGCCGTCGTCGTCCGTGAATTAGCCTTTGAAGTATCGGCAGAGTGAATGCCGCTGTTTTTCCCGTACCCGTTTGTGCAAGACCCAGGACATCACGTCCTTCCAGTATTGGCGGAATTGTTTTTTCCTGGATTGGTGTGGGGTTAGTGTAGCCTTGTTCGATGATGCCGGATATGATGTCCGGGTGAAACTTGAACTGCTCAAATGTCATTGATGCTCCTTTTAAGGGCTCTTAACTCGCTTATTAAAAGGGGCATGTCAACACAATTCGTTGCTGAATCCTTTTCTAGAGCTTATTTTTGATCGGGAGTTTCTCTCCGGTTGAAGAGGTTCATGGCTGATGCGGCGCCGCTTTTCATACACTCTATCACGGCCTCTGCAGCCTTTGATATTTCTTCGGAAAGGGCTTTCATCTCATCGCCGGAAAACTTTGAAAGCACATAATCAGCACCTTCCATTCCTTCGGGAGGCCTGCCGATGCCACAGCGGATGCGGACAAAATCGCCTGTGTGCAGTACAGACCTGATCGACTCAAGCCCCTTGTGCCCGCCGGTGCCTCCGTTTTCCTTCACCCGTATCTGCCCGAAAGGGATATCCATGTCATCATGGATGACAATCAGATCGCCTTGTTTTATCACCATTGAGGAGAGAGGAAGCCCGCTCAGATTCATGAATGTTTGCGGCTTGGCCAGCATGACGTTTATCCCGTCGATGCCGCCTTTCCCGTAAAGGACGTTCGAGGCCTTTTTCTTTATCTCGATTGAATATTCCCTGGACAGAAGATCAACCACCATGAACCCGATATTATGCCTGGTCATCTGGTATTTGGCCCCCGGGTTTCCAAGTCCGTAGATCATCTTCATAATACCCCAATTACTGTTTTGCTTCTCAAACATCAACCGCTTTCATTGATGAAGATTTGCATGCTATGATTAATATATGCCGCTTTCACCCGAAATGATTGAAGCCCTGCCGCGCGCAACTGGCGTTTACATGATGCGCGACGTCAAAAACCGCATTATCTATGTCGGTAAGGCCCTGGAGATAAGAAACCGCGTCAGGGCCTATCTTGGCCAGGATACCAGGCCTTATGTCTCGCATATCCGCGAGCATGCCGAAAAAGTCGATTTCGTGCTTACAGGCAATGAAAAGGAGGCGCTGCTTCTTGAAAACCAGCTCATAAAAACTCACCGGCCGCGCTATAACGTTCTTTTAAGGGACGACAAGACCTATGTGAGCATCAAGCTCACGGTTAATCATGAGTGTCCCGCCATTTCGATTACAAGGCGTGTTGTCAAGGACAGGGCGCGCTATTTCGGTCCATACTCCTCGGCGAAGGCCACACGCGGCACACTTTCCGCAATAGGAAGAATTTTCCCCGTAAGACGCTGCAAGGATACCGAATTCGCCAATAGGGTGAGGCCCTGCCTTTATTATCAGATAGGGCTCTGCCTTGCCCCATGCGTAAAAAAGCATGCGACTCAGGACTACAGGCAGGCAGTGGAAGACCTTATCCTCTTTCTGGAGGGTAAAAATACCGACCTTGCAGATAAGCTTGAAAAGAGAATGCGCAAATATGCCGGTGAACTTGATTTCGAGAGGGCCGCAAAAATCCGTGATCAGATCGAGGCTATAAAGACGACGCTGGTGCCTCAGCGGGTATCCGGGACCACATCTACTGATGCGGATATCTTCGGCGTGCAGCGCTATGAAGATACGGCATCTATTGCAGTGCTTCGTATAATGGATGGAAAGGTCGCAGACACAAATGCGTTCTCGGTCCATGCAGGTGAAGGGCAGGATTTCATCACCCCGGTCATTATCCAGTATTACCTGGGAGGAAGACAGGTTCCTCCGGTTATTTATTCGGATGAGATGCCTGAAGAAACAGACAGCGTAACCGCAATCCTTTCCGAACTGCGTTCGGGCAAGGTGGAAATAAAAAAGCCGCTGCGCGGAAAGACAAGGCACCTGCTCGATATGGCGAATGAGACCGCATCACAGGCAATAGCCGCAGGTGAATCTGCACTTGACGAGATAGCGATACACTTCAAACTTCAGAGTATCCCGTGGAGGATCGAGTGCTATGACATATCGAACCTGTCCGAGACTAATGCCGTGGGTTCCCGAAGCGTGCTGACAGGCGGCGAACCGGATAAATCGCTTTACCGCCATTACAAGATCAGAAGCGTTGAGGGCCAGAATGACTTCGCCATGATGCATGAGGTCCTTTCACGCAGGTTCAAAAATGAAACCGAAAACATGCCTGATCTCATAATAATCGACGGCGGCAAGGGCCAGCTCGCCATGTGCCTCAGGGTCATGTCAGAACTGGGAATAGAAGGCGTCCCTGTCGCTGCAATGGCCAAGGAACACGGTGCTGCAAAGGACCGGTTCTTCATCCCCGGCAGAAAAGAGCCCGTGCATCTGCAGGCAAGAAGCCGGGCCCTTCTGATGCTGCAGAACCTGAGAGACGAGGCCCACAGGTTTGCGATAACTTATCACAGAAAATTAAGGTCAAAATCCACCTTTGAATGAAAGTGTTCCACCCCGTCAACTTTCTTGAAATAATAAACAGCCCAATGTATTATCGCCTTTATGTTCATAGGCGATAATCCCAGACTGGAAGCGGCGTTTGATGAAACTCCGGGTGCGCAGTGCGCTGTCATAACACACCCCCACCCCCTTTATGGCGGGAACATGCACAATAACGTCGTGATGGCTGCCCGTAATGCTGTGCTGGCAAACGGATATTCAGCTTTGCGTTTCAACTTTCGCGGCACCGGCCGCAGCGAAGGCAGGTATGACGATGGAAAAGGCGAAGTTGATGACCTGCATTCAGCCGTAATCTTCGCAGGCAGCAATCCCATTATCATAGGCTATTCCTTCGGGACATGGATAGCTTCGATGTACCTTGAAAGGTGCAGTCTGCGCTCAATCCTGATATCGCCCCCTACCGCCATGTTCGATGTGAGGCTTGCATACAATAAAGACGTGTGGGTAATCGCTTCCGACATGGACCAGTATTCTGATATCTCAAAGGTTAAGACCCTTGTCCCTGCGGACAGATTGTTTATATGCAGGGGCATCGATCATTTCTGGTTCGGTTATGAAGACATTCTCACTGCAGCCCTGAATAAAGCATTTGCAGGTCTGAGAAGACCTGAAAGACAATAATGGAGGAAAATATGACACCTTTTAATCTACCTGAAAATTTCCTGTTCGGAAGCGCAACGGCTTCCCTGCAGATAGAAGGCGGCGACAAAAACAACTCATGGTACGAATGGTGTGAAACCGGACATATCAAGGACGGCACGCACTGTATAGTTGCCGACGACCACTGGAACAGGCTCAAGGAAGATGTCGCTCTCATGAAGGTGCTTAACCATCAGATCTACAGGATGGGGCTGGAATGGAGCAGAATAGAACCCGTAAAAGGCCAGTTCTCCCGCCATGCTTTGAAACATTACCGCCAGGAAATAGAAATGCTTATCAATAATGGCATCAAGCCGATGATTACGCTTCATCACTTCTCCAATCCTTTATGGCTCGAGCATGACGGCGCATGGCTCACACCGGAAGTGATCGGGCTTTTCGAGCGCTATACCGAAGTCGTAGTCAATGAACTGGGCGACCTCGTATCGGACTGGGTGACCATAAACGAGCCCAATGTATATCTCGCCATGGGCTATATTAAAGGCGACTGGCCTCCGGGCGGAAAGGGCAGGATGTTAGAATACTTCAGGGGTGCAAAGAACATGATCCTAGCCCATATCTGCTCGTACAGAAAGATCCATTTCATAAGGGCAAAAATGGGGTTCAAAGATACGATGGTGGGTGTCGCCAACCACATGCGCGTATTCGACCCCAAATACGGAACCATGCGCGAAAAGCTCAGCTGCCGGCTGAACGACATCCTTTTCCACGAAATATTCATAAAAGGCATGGCTGAAGGAAAGCTGCTCCCCCCTGTCGGCCTTGGCTATCCGATGGGGAAAGGTCCTTTCATGGATTTCTTCGGGCTCAATTATTACTCCCGCGACATGCTCTCGGGCACATGGAACCCGGCGGAACTCTTCGGTAAAATGGAATTCAAGGCGGGTGCCCCGACTAACGACCTCGGATGGGAGCTTTACCCCGAAGGTCTCAGCCGAATCTGCAGAAAGTATTTTAACCGGTACGGCGTGCCCATATATATCACCGAGAACGGAACCTGCGATAAAAAGGACGCATTCAGGACAAAGTACATCTATGACCACATGGTCGAGATAAAGAACCTGATCGATGAAGGCGTTGCAGTCGAGCGCTACTACCACTGGACGCTTATGGACAATTTCGAATGGATAGAGGGTCTCAGTGCGTGCTTCGGGCTGATCGAGGTCGATTTCGCCACGCAGGAAAGAAAGATAAGAAAGAGCGGGCAGTTCTATGCGGAGCTCAGCAGCAAAAAGGCTGTGACACAGGAGATGATTGATAAATATCTTAAGGACTAGTTGTGAGTGATTAGTGGTGAGTGGTGAGTTATTGGTTGTGAGTGGTGAGTAAAACCAGAAGATATGGGGATGAAAAATGCATACGAAAGATGAAGTTAAAAAGGGATTTATTAAGACCTACGGTGCAGAAGGGAAATGCGAGTTCTTTTTTTCACCTGGACGCGTGAATCTGATCGGCGAACACATAGATTATAACGGCGGGCTTGTGATGCCTGCGGCGCTTTCGCTGGGTATTTCCGCCGCAATCAGACGCCGCAATGACGGGATTGTGAGGCTTCACTCGGCAAACGAAACTGACGGGGCCGAGATCAGGCTTGAAGGGATAGTGAAATCTGATGCTGCCCGCTGGGCTAATTATCCGGCAGGCGTCATGAAATACCTCATGGATGAAGGAAATAAACTTGCGGGCTGCGATGTTTATATCTCAAGCGATCTGCCCGGTAGTTCCGGCCTTTCGTCTTCCGCTGCCCTTGAAGTCCTTACCGCCTACATGATGCTCTATCCGCTGGGACCTGAAAATATAGACAGGGTCAGGATGTCGCTCCTCTGCCAGAAGGTTGAAAACGAGTTCATAGGCGTCAACTGCGGCATAATGGACCAGTTTGCCGTGGCGCTCGGGAAAAAGGACAATGCGATTCTTCTGAATACAAATACCCTTGAGTACAAATATATCCCTTTCGAACTCGGCAATTTACGCCTCCTTATAATGAACACGAAAAAAAAGCGCGAACTTGCAGACTCCAAATACAATGAACGCAGGGCCGAATGTGACGCGGCCCTTTCGATCATACAGAAAACCAGGCCAATAAAAACACTCGTCGAAGCGGATGCAGAGGATCTCATATTGATTAAAGACCCTGTACTCAGAAAGCGCGCCCGCCATGTAATCACTGAAAACAAGCGTGTCCAGAAATCCGTAAAGGCGCTCGGAAACGGCGAGCTTGCAACTTTCGGCAATCTCATGTGCGCCTCTCACGATTCGCTTAAGACCGATTATGAGGTAACAGGCCTGGAACTGGATACGATTGTGGAAGAAGCGCTTGCCCTTCCCTACTGCCTCGGCGCCCGCATGACAGGCGCAGGCTTTGGAGGCTGCGCAATAGCGCTTGTTCAGGATAATGCAATTGAATCATTCACTGAAATCGTGCTCAAAAATTATAAGACCAGAACAGGCCTTGACGGTGAAATCCATGTCAGCGTTATAGAAGACGGGGTTAAATCCATTTAAGGGATTTAAGTGAACTCAATCGAACGCGTCAGAAGGGCCATAAAATTCAATTACCCTGACAGAGTGCCTGTCTGGAGTTCAGGCCTTGATGACGTCTTCCACATGTTCATGCTGCCGCCGAAGACATGGCAGCCCGGACATGCAGAGCACGAGCGCGGCCTCTTCCCGTACATGCCTGATGAAAAGATTCTGAAACTGCGCCTGTGGAAATGGAACGCTCCAGAATGGGCTAAAGCTCCTCAATACAGGAACTGGACTGATCTCGACCGTGAGGAAATCGACGAATGGGGATGCATATGGAAACAGTCCGGAAAAGGCAAATCCATAGGGCATCCGGTAAGATCCGCCCTGACGGACTGGGGGCATTATGACAAATATCTTGCCGATTACAGCCCTGATCCGATGATCAAAAGCCGCTACTCGTTTTTTATCCTGTTAAGCAGACTTCTCGGAAGAAACCGTTACCGGATGTGCACACTGGGCGATATGGGACCATTAAGCATAGCATCTGCCATAAGAGGCTTCGTGCCTTTCCTGACCGATCACAGAAGAAACCCATCCGAACTTAAAAAGCTTCTTAGTCATATCACATCTTTCTTTATAAACTCCCCGAGAATGTGGGCGGAATATGGAGCGAAGCCCCACGGGTTCATGATGTACGACGACCTCGGCGATCAGATGAGGCCTTTCCTGAGCCCGAAAATGTTCGCCGATTTCTATGAGCCCTTCTACAGAGCGATATTCGATACCGTCCACGAACTGGGCTGCGAGATGCATCTGCATTCATGCGGCAAGATTGATGAGCTTCTTCCGGCCCTTATGGACTGGGGCTTAGATGCGGTCGAACTCGACAGCCCGCGCATGACCGGTTTCGATGCCCTTCAGAAATTCAGGGGGAAACTCATGATATGGGCCTGCCTAAACATACAGACCATATATGCACACGGCACTTCTGAAGAATGTGAACAGGAGGTCGGTGAGATGATAAAATCCCTGGGTCTGCCCGAAGGCGGTTTCGGCGCATATCTCTACCCTCAGCCCGGACACATTAACGTCCCTGAAGCCAACATCCGGGCATTCAGAAAAGGCCTTAAAAAATTTGGCTTACTCAATAAACTATAATGCCATCTAAACTTCTTAAAAAATGAAAGCGGCGCTTGTCTTTTGCGCCGCTTTTTTTTATTCTTGCTCATCCGAAACAAGTACAGAGGTAAATAAATGTCAAAACCAAAGGTAACCGTTATGGGCAGCTTCATTGTCGATCTCATGGCGCGTGCACATCACCTGCCCGTGCACGGTGAGACCGTCAAAGGCTCTCAGTTCATGATAGGCCCGGGCGGCAAAGGCTCGAATCAGGGTGTTGCGGCGTGCAGGTCGGGCTCAAGCGTCATTATGATTACAAAGATAGGCGCCGACCAGTTTTCATCAATCGCGCTCAACAACTTCAGAAAAGAAGGTATAGGCACCGCCTTTATTTTTGAAGATGCAAGATATCCTACCGGAACCGCCCTCATCATGGTGGACGAAAACACGAGTGAAAATCAGATTTTGGTCACCCCGGGCGCATGCGACCACATAACAGATGCGGAGATCGAATCCGCCCGCACACATATCGAAAGCTCGAAGGTGCTTCTTGCACAGCTTGAAACCAATTTCGAGGCGCTCGTAAAAGCAGTTGAAATAGCCCATTCAAAAGGCATCAAGGTAATACTCAATCCAGCGCCCGCACCTCTGTCGCCGCTGCCTGATGAACTCCTTTCCAAAATCGACATCCTCACACCAAACGAGACCGAGGCATCTGTTATCTCCGGCATCAAAGTCATAACATTTGAGGACGCTGCAAAGGCTGCCGGCCTTATTAAAAGTAAAGGCATCGGGACCGTAATTATTACTATGGGAGGCAAAGGCGCCTTTGTATCCACGCAATCCGACGAATATAAAATCGACCCGTTTACGGTAAGCGTCCTGGATACAACAGGCGCAGGTGACGCATTCAACGGGGGTCTCGCAACAGCCCTCGCCGAAGGAATGGAAATGCATGATGCGGTGCAGTTCGCAAATGCGACAGGGGCGCTGTCGGTGACAAAGCTGGGGACTGCGCCTTCAATGCCCTATCGCCATGAGATTGATGAACTTCTCTTAAAAAACAATATCAGAAAAGGTGAGTTGCAATGAAAATCAATGAATACATAGACCACACCATTTTAAAGCCTGAGGCAAGCGAATCCCAGATAATAAATCTGTGCAGAGAGGCAAAGGAATATGGCTTTAAATCCGTTTGCGTGAACCCCTATTATGTCCCCCTTGTAAGCAGGGAGCTTAAAAAGAGCAAGGTAAAGACTTGCGCGGTCATAGGTTTTCCACTGGGCGCAACCAGCAGCGAAATAAAGTCTTTTGAAACCCATACACTCATATTCTCGGGCGCACAGGAAATAGACATGGTGATAAATATCGCGGCGCTGAAGGATAAGCTGTACGATGTTGTGGAAGATGAAATCTGGGCTGTAACCGCAGCTGCCAAAGACAAAGCTATTGTAAAGGTAAT
Source organism: uncultured Bacteriovoracaceae bacterium (assembly GCA_964400685.1). GTDB lineage: Bacteria > Desulfobacterota > Desulfomonilia > UBA1062 > UBA1062 > DATCTV01. The sequence continues at coordinate 37,018 of CAYNVT010000011.1, forward strand.
TATTGAATGCTGTCTGCTTACAGATGAGGAAAAGGTAAAGGCATGCGAGCTTTCATTAAAAGCAGGCGCAGGTTTTGTCAAAACATCAACAGGCTTCTCGACCGGGGGTGCTACAATCAATGATATAAAGCTGATGCACAGCGTTGTCGGTGACAGGGCCGGGATTAAGGCTTCAGGCGGCATCAGGGATTACGAGACAGCCATGGCAATGATTACGGCAGGAGCCACGCGCATCGGCACGAGCTCGGGCGTTGAAATCATGAAACAGGCCAGGAGCAGTGGTGAGCTGTTTGTGGTGAGTAGTGAGAAAAAGCCTAAAACAACAAAATAATTAAACAGATTCAAATTAATGAAATACAACCATCTGTTATTATGCTAATGGATTTCTTTTAGGGTAAGCCTATAGCTGAAACCCCTGTACCGGAAAAAGGATTAACCTCAAAATAAATTTCCGGAGACTGCAAGAAATATATTCATGAAAAAGGCAGGCGTTGAATTCATATATTCATGGGAGAATCTTTTAATAATATTCACCTTTGAGCCCTGATTGCGGGCTGTACTGTAAATACTGCCTTACTTGTCGACACCTGCTACGGCTCCAAGATTGGAGTCATAAAGATTATACTCGTCATCAGAGGACTTGGCCGCAGTCATTTTTACAAAACAGATATATTCCCCGCCGTCTTTCTCCAGCGCTTCAGCATCTGACGGGAATATGCTTTTACCTGCAAGTTCAAGGGCTTTTTCGAAATCCCGCCAGTGACGCCATCCATCGGGCAGGATTTCCGCTTTGATGTCTTCAAGCACACCGGACGTTTTCCACAGCCTCTTCCAGAATGTAGCTGTCTTGAAACTGTAGCAGGCGTTGTCCCAGAACACCTTTCCGTTAGACTGAGGAACATTGAGATGCTCAGGAATATTGCCATAAATCTCTTTCATCAGCGAAGGCACAACGATTCCGATCAGCCCCCCGTTTTTTATGAATCTGCTTATATAGCTCATGTAAAGCTGGTCAGTACCGTAATACTGATATGAATCTACTGATATCACGGCATCGAAAAATCCTGCTGCAAAAGGCAGACTGTGAGCCTCGGCCTTGACGGGATAAACAATTTTATCAAGGCCTGCTTCGCAAATGCGCCTGAAATTATTGTCGGGATTCATCCACAAATCCGCAGCCCAGACCTGCACACCGAATTCTCTGGCCATGAATATGCTTGTCATGGCCTTGCCGCAGCCCAGGTCAAGGACTCTCATGCCTTCCTTGAGTTCGATTCCGCTGCAAAGCCATTCTGCAAGCCACAAGGCATTCGGACCCATCTGGTTGTCCATCATCCATGCATTATCATAATGCCCGGATCGTTCGAACTCATCCTTTTTCAAAAGCTCATCAACCGATTTCATTTTATAAGCCTCCTCTCATGAACGAATATAAAACCATCCGACGCCCTTATCCGGCCACGACACAATTCTTGGTTCCCTTCTTTCCTTTGTAAAGGGCCTCATCGGCACGCTTAATTATGCCGTCAATCCCTTGAGCCTCATCGAATTCGGCAACACCCAGTGTCAGGGTAAGGTGAATCGACTTGTCCTCATGTATATATGGCTCGGCTTCAATATTGGAACGTATCTTCTCCGATACAGTCATAGCACCGTTTAAATCGGTTTCAGGAAGAAGAAACAGAAACTCCTCTCCTCCCCATCGGCTCAGCAGGTCCTGCTTCCTCAATGATGCCGTTATAATTGCTGAAATATGCTTGAGCACGCCATCGCCGACCTGATGGCCGTACGTATCATTTACACGCTTGAAATCGTCTATATCGCCCATGACCAATGCAAAGGGTCTTCCGCTGCGGGCGGACCTGTCCTGTTCGCTTTTTATCCTGTCCCTCATATAGCGCCTGTTCGGAAGGCCTGTTAGCTGGTCATGCCATGCCATGAATTCGAGCCTGGCGTTTAGTTCCTTGAGCTCCCTGTTAGCTTTTTCAAGCTCCAGAGAGTAATCTTTCAGTTCCTGTTTTGATTGTTTAAGTTCAAGGTGTGTATTAACTCTTGCGAAAAGCTCCTGCGGATTAAACGGCTTTGTTATATAGTCCTGTCCGCCGACTTCAAAGCCCTTTACGATATCCTCTGTCTCCCCCTTTGCAGTGATGAATATTATCGGTATGTCAGAGGTAAGCTTATCACTTCTGATTTTTGTTGCGGCGCTGAAGCCGTCCATTTCAGGCATCATAACATCCATGAGAATCAGGTCGGGCATTTTTTCCCTGGCTACAGCAACGGCTTTCAAACCGTTTGTCGCCACAAACACATCAAAATTATCTCTTAAAAGTTCACCAAGAACCTTTATATTGGCAGGATAATCGTCAACTATAAGAATTTTCTTCATGACTCATCCCCTTTTTTACAGAAATCAATATTTTTCTTGATTTCCCTTAGCAGGCCTAATGCGGCTTCAAAATCGAACCTGTTGATGGCAATGCCGAGTTTCTTGATTTCTCCTTCGAGCGGTTTGCAGCCTATGGAAACAATTTTATCGAAAGTGTCGGCACTTTCAAAACTGCTTTCCTTGAGCTGTTCTTCAAGAGCATCTGCAAGCATGGCAAGCTTCATGCTCTCCTTCTCAGTTATATAAACAGGTTTATCATCATGCATGTCCGCTGTCGGGGCAAGTATTGCAGAGTTTGAAAGCACCCTTTTCATCTCCAGGGCAAACCGGTTGTGCATTTTCTTGAAACTGTCTGTCTGATTCTTCCTTAATGTGTCATCATATTCTGCTGTCACGTGATGCAGTCTTGATGCACCGATATTTCCCGCTGCACCTTTGATGTTATGTACAAGCTTTTCCGCTTCCTTGATCTCCCCGGCATCAATCAGAGATTTTATCTGATTTTCGGCATCTGAAAAGTTTGTACAGAAATCAAGTATAATTTCCTTTAAGAGCGCTTTATTGCCCATTATACGCTTGAGCGCATCATTAACATCTATACCTTCAAGCTTTCCCGGCAATGCAACAGGGCTTTTCTTCCTGACAATATCCAAGTCCATATCTAATGGAGTATCTTTTATATCAATCCATTTTGCCAGGGTGGCGAAGAAGGATTCGGGGTCGATGGGTTTCGGGGTATGATCATTCATACCCGCTTCCATAAAACGCTCCCTGTCTCCTGCCATTGCATGTGCAGTCATTGCAATTATGGGCAGGTTCCGGTATTTATCGTCCTTTCTTATGATGCGTGTCGCTTCTATCCCGTCCATTTCCGGCATCTGGACATCCATCAGGATTATGTCGAACGTTTCTTCTTCAAGCGCTTTCAAGGCTTTTTTTCCATTGCCTGCAATTTTTACCGTCATTCCAGCGCTTTTAAGAATCTCTGAGGCGACCTGCTGGTTAACAACATTATCCTCAACAAGCAGAACCCTGCCTCCTCTTAATCTTTCAAAGATTACCGAATCTATTGACGGCCTGATAATTTCTTCTGATTTCCCGGACTTCTGACCCAGTACTTCCATAATTACGTCAAGCAGATCGGACCTTGACATGGGTTTTTTCAGAAAAGCGCTGACGCCATGCTCCTGCGCAAACAGATTATCATCCTCATCGATATAGCCTGAAACCATTATTACAGACGGGATGTCATGAATTTTTGCATCTGACTTTATCTTCTCCATTGTCTGAAGACCGTCAAGTCCGGGCATTTTCCAGTCAAGAAGCATCAGTTTGAAAGTCTTGCCTTCTTGTTCAAGTATCTTTATAGCCTGCTCGCCGTCAGATGCGGTCGTCACGTCAAAGCCGAATCTGGTCAGATAGCTTTCCATTATATCCCTGACACTTTCATTGTCGTCGACAACAAGGGCCTTGAACCCTTGTATGTAGGAAGGGAAGCTGATTTCATCACCATGGCCTTTTACTATATTGAAGCCCAGAGAGAATGAAAAAGTGGTGCCTCTACCGTAAACGCTCTGAACTTCTATTTCCCCGCCCATCAGATTGACAAGCCTTCTGCTTATGGTCAGTCCAAGCCCGGTCCCGCCATACCTGCGAGTTATCGTGCTGTCGGCCTGAGTAAATGATTCGAAAAGTTTATCGATCTGTTCCGGTTTCAACCCGATGCCGGTATCACTGACATCAAATTTTATCCTGGCCCTAGTCTCCCCGTTTTCCACTGTCTTTTTCATAAGCTCAGCCCTGAGGACGACTTCACCCTTTTCTGTGAATTTGATAGCATTTCCAGTCAGGTTGATAAGAACCTGTTTTATCCTCAGAGGGTCTCCGACAAGCCTGGCCGGAATATGAGAATCTATGTCAAAAACAAATTCAATCCCCTTGTCTTCAGCAGTTTTACTGACAATGTTCGATATTTCGGCAAGCATGGAATCAAACGAGAATTCGACTTCTTCAAGATCGATCCTGCCTGCTTCGATCTTCGAGAAATCCAGGATGTCATTGATAATTCCCAGCAGGTTCCCTGCCGAATCATGGATCTTGGTAAGGTATTCGCGCTGCTTGACAGTAAGTCCGGTCTGAAGCGCAAGATATGTCAGACCTATTATGGCGTTCATGGGGGTCCTGATCTCATGACTCATGTTGGACAGGAATTCACTTTTAGCCCTGGTAGCGGCCTCGGCTATATCCCGTGCGTGCTCAAGCTCAGCCTCTATTATCTTACGCTGCGTTACATCTAATATCACGCCATCAAGATGCATAGGAGTGCCATTTTCATCATAAGAGCATTTCCCTGCTTCCCATACCCACTTTATGCCGCCATCGGCACCTGAAATACGGTATTCGATCTCATAAGAAATACCCTTTTCAACACTCTCGCGCACTTTCTGTTCTAAAGACTGAAGATCATATGGAACAACTACATCCGCCCATTTTATACGGCCTTCAAGAAAATCCGATGCCGGTCTTCCGGTGATATCGAGAACAGCATCGTTGATATGAATCATGCTCCATGGGGCATTGACCTCACACCGGTAAACAATTCCCGGAACATTGTCTACAAGCGTCCGGAATTTTTCCTCACTCTTTTTAAAGGCATCTTCCGCCTCCTTGCGTTTGGTGATATCCCTGACAAAGGCTAGCGCAACCGTTTCTCCATAGCGTTTTATCAGACTGGTGTTAATCTCCACGGGAATCTTGCAGCCGTCTTTTCTGATCAGATTAAGTTCATCAGGCCCTGTGGGTTTACCCTCAATATTTGCCTGAAGCAGTCCTGCAGCCTTGATAATTTCATCTTCCGGCAGAAGATTAAGCTCGAGGAAGTTTTTGCCGATAAGCTCTTCACGCTTGTAACCGATGATCTCTTCACACCTGCGGTTGCCCAGAATAAAGTTACCCAGAAGATCGCTTATGTAAATGCCGTCAGGGGCATCTTCCAGGGTGCTTTTAAACATCTGCTCGCTCTCCCGCAGCGCTTCCTCGGCTTTCTTGCGCTCGGTAATGTTGCTCATGAGGGCCGTGAAACCGGTAATCTGTCCATCCGTGTATACGGGACGGCTGGATGTGCGGACATATATGACAGTACCGTCTTTATCCAGAATGCGGAATTCCGATGGTTCCATCTGGCCCGATTGCAGCCTGTTAAAGCTTTCCATAAGGCCCTGCAGATCGTCCGGGTAAATCAGCGGGATAAAAGACTTCCCTATCAAATCGGCCACCTTGTACTTGGACAGCCTCTCTATGACGGGACTGAGATAGGTTATATTGCCTTCGTTATCCAGTGTATAAAAAACATCATTGATATTCTCTACAAGTGAGCGGTATCTCTCCTCACTCTTCTTATATTCATCTTCAATCTGTTTGCGTCTGGTGATATCACGGATGGTCGCAACCGACATCCATTGATCCGCTTTTTTGAATCCGGCAAGTGACATTTCAACAGGAAACTCGGCCCCCTCACTGTTCATCGCGACGAGCTCGATCACCCTGCCTATGGCATCACCACTGCCTGTTCTCTGAAATTCAGGAAACTTCTCTTCAAACTCTTTTCTATACTTTTCGGGAGCAAGAAGATCGTGCACGGCTTTTCCCAGGATTTCTTTTTCCTTGAATCCGAACATTTTTTCAGCAGAAGGGTTAAACAGTGTCACATTTCCATTGCTGTCCATTACTATCATGGCATCGAGAGCGCTGTCGCCGATTATTTTAAACAGTTCAGTGCTTTCCTTAAGAGCAGCCTCGGCCTTCTTGCGATGTATTACCGACCATGCGTTCTTAGCCAGCAGGGAAATAATATTAACATCCCTTTCATCGTAATCTACCGGTTTGTTTCCCACTCCGATTATCCCTACAATTACATCACCGGTGAAAACAGGAACGACTGCTTCCCTTATCAGGGGAACATGGCCTTCAGGAAGCCCTTTCTTGCGATAAAGACCGGCGTAATCATTGTGAATTACCGGCTTGCGTTCATATATGCAGTCAACCCATACGCCGGCTGATTCGACTGGATAATGCCCGCCCTTGCCAGTAGCAGTGCAAATTTTCTTTGTATTATCCGACCAGCCTTGGAGGCTTATCGTCTTCTGGTCTTCTTCGACAAAATGGAAGAATGCAATCCTGCTTCCGGTAAGCCTTTCCGCTTCGTTGACTGTTATCTTAATGAGCTCATCAATTGTATAACTGTCTGCATTGGCGATAATATTATAGGCTGTCTTTATCTCGTCTTCGACACGTTTGCTTTCTGTAATATCACGCGCAACCCCTGCCAGCGCTTTTACCCTACCGTCAGCATCCATGATAGGCGAAGCGTTCATCCTGAACCATCGCAAGGTCCCGTTTGTATGCCGGACCCTGAATTCCAGACCCTCAACCTGCTCTGCGGAAGCAACCACTCTCAAAAAATATTCTTTGACTGTGCCACGGTCCCCGGGATGAATGAACTCAATGAATGACATGCCGGTAATGTCTTCCCGTTCACTTCCAAGAAGCTTTTTCCAGATGGGAGATATGTAGGTGAAATAGCCGTTCGTATCCAGAGACAGGATTATATCGGTCGAATTTTCATTTATAAGCCTCAATCGCTCTTCGCTGTCTTTCATTTCTTTCTGCATCAATTGCATTTTTTTTGATTCCTGTTCGATGCGGATTATGGAATCTTTCAGACGGCGGTTGAGCTTCGAAACATAAAACATAACTATAACCAGAATGAGGAATCCGGTTATTACAGCAGCAAGCGGGGCAATGAGCTTTTTAAGGGCCCCTTTGTATGACACATGTCCGAAATCTTCATAGGGCGGGGCGTTAATCGCTTTAAGGCATTCGTGTACAGGCTGATAATTCAGGCATATAGTCCATCCCGCCGAGTTAGCCGCCTTTGCTGCCGCACTGTCCTTAGGCATATCAAGGAGTTCTTTTGAAATCTCTTTCGCAAGTTCTTCGGGAGTTGCCTTCAACTTGGCAAAAGCCCAGCCAGGGAAAAGCTCTGTACTTGCAAGAAAAGGATAAGCTGATTCATCTGTTCTGGATTCACGAGGAAATATATAAAATTCTTTGAGATCGATTATTTTCTCTTCCGACATTTTTTCGAGCATGCCTGTCTTTACCGTCCCTGCATCAGCCCGGCCATCCCTCACATCATAGACAACCCCTGGTTGAGATCTGGAAAAATAGAGTGAGCCGAATTCTTTTTGAGGGTCAATCTCTTGTTTTTTGAGTTCATAAAGCGCAGTCAGCCATCCGCCGAAAGAATTCTTGTCTACCGCAGCAAACCTTTTCCCCTTTATATCGGCAAGCGTCATCATGTCAGACCTGTCTTTTCTGCGAAATATCACGCCTCCGAACTTTGTTACGGTCTTGCCGAGGAACTCTTCCTTAAGGGTAAGCAGTCTGGTTGCACCGTATTTGACCTCAAAATTCACATACATGGCGGGATTGCATATGACAAAATCCACCATGTTTTTCTCAATCTGTTTTTCAATTGTATTAAATTCGAGCGGGACAAGCTTGAACCTGTATTCCGGCATCTGGCCTGCCAGATAATCTATTGTGGGCTGCCACATTCTGCGGCATTCGGCATCGCCTTGATTTGCCAGTACGCCGATTTTTACCATTACAGGTGATGCGGCATTGAGTGTTGATAATGAATACCCTCCGATTATTAAAAACAGAACAAGGAAAAGCAGAATGAATGCTTTTTGAGGCTTTATATGTCTTATCATTTCCTCACGGTCTCCTTCCTTAATAAAACATGCCAATTAATACTGGTATTTGATTCTTATCGGATTGTGATTAATTGATATTAATAAATAATCGGCACATTAAAATTTTCAACATGTCTTAGAAGATATCCCGGACCGGTTGTCTTATTGGACTCGATTGCACGGGAGCTTGAGAATATAAGAAATATCGTGTAAATCCGGGATTATAAATATTCAAGGTTTTAAACAAAGGAGCTTACATGTCATCATTTGAAGAAGCAACGATTGTCGATAGAGAAAACAAAGTCACAGGAAGCGCTCCGAGATACGTCATGAGAAGGGACGGCCTGATCCACAGGGCGACTTACATACTGGTTTTCAGTTCTGCCGGGGACCTGTTCGTCCATCAGAGGACTTTCAATAAAGACATCTTTCCGGGTTTTTATGACTTGTGTGTAGGCGGAGTGGTTACAGCCGGTGAAAGTTATGAGGAATCCGCCGCAAGGGAGCTTCTAGAAGAAATCGGGATCAGGGATACGCCGTTAAATGCGCATTTCGATTTCTACGGAGAGCATGATAACCAGAAGGTCTGGGGCCGTGTTTTCTCCTGCGTATCTGACGGGCCGTTCCTTCTTCAGGCTGAAGAAGTGATCTCCGGGGCTTTCTACAGTGTCGAAGAGGCTCTCAGCCTTACCCTTACCAACGCATGCACGCCAGACAGCGTTTATGTCCTTAAGAGGTACCTCGAAAACCGTTCTGATAATAAAACTTCATCTTTTAATGAATAGTGTTTTCAATCATATTTTACCCCTTTTAAAATAATGTTTCGGGATTATAATTTTCTGATGTATTCTTTTTGAAGCATGCTTGTCTAAAATGAGACGGGAGGCAACAACCGATGCAGGGCGAAACGGTTTTCAGGGATTATGTAAATGCTGTCAAGGAACAGCGGATGCCGCTTGCTTTTGTCGATCTGGACAGGTTCGAAGCAAATGTCGATTACGTGGCGGCGACACAGATGAATACCGGCAAAACAATCAGAATAGGGTCGAAGTCCGTCAGGTGTATTAGCCTCATAAAAAGGATTTTTGAAATCGGTGGAAAGGCCTACCAGGGGATACTTGCGTTTACCGTCGAGGAAGCGGAGTTTCTTGTAAATCATGGTTTTGATGACATAATTATCGCCTATCCCAGCGTACAGGCAAGTGACATGGAGCTGCTTGCCGGAATGGCGGCTCAGGGCAAAACCGTGAGTCTCATGATCGACGGCACAGAACAGCTAGATGCGATGAACATAGCGGGAAAAGCCTCCGGCAGCCGCCTGAGGGCCTGCATAGATATGGACATGTCCTATCGACCTGCAGGCGATAAAATTCATCTGGGAGTAAGGAGAAGCCCTTTAAGGACTGTCAGTGATGTGATGGGGCTGGTTAAATATTCGCAAAGCCTCACCGGCGTTGAAGTCGACAGCCTCATGGGCTATGAGGCCCATATCGCAAGCCTTGAAGACGATCTTCCGGGTCAGGATATCAGGAACAGAATCAAGATACTTCTAAAGAAGGTTTCGGTGCGTGAGCTTACAAAACGCCGGGACTCGGTTGTTTCGGCACTCAGAAAACAAGGCGTAAACTTAAGGGCAGTCAACGGCGGAGGCAGCGGAAGCCTTGTCTCATCAGGCGCAGATCCTGACCTTACCGAGGTGACTGCGGGTTCCGCATTTTACTGTCCGGCCCTTTTCCATCATTTCAAGGAAGTCGAATTCAAGCCTGCTGCATTTTTCGCATTGCAGGTTGTCAGAAAACCAGCGTCCGGAATAATCACCTGCCACGGCGGCGGATATTCAGCATCAGGCCCTGCAGGCCCCGACAAACTGCCTGTTCCTGTATTTCCTGATGGCCTGAATCTCCTGTCTATGGAGGGCGCGGGCGAGGTGCAGACCCCCCTTTCCCTGCCTGAAAACTGCCCAGACATTAAAATCGGAGACACCGTCATCTTTCAGCATGCCAAGGCTGGCGAACTCTGTGAGAGGTTCAACGAACTTTACCTGATCAGGTCGGGCAAAATCGTCGACAAGGTAAAAACCTACCGGGGTGAAGGCTTCGCGTTTTTATAACAGTCCGCATTCCAAGAATACTTTTACCGTTTATAGAGGAGCTTAATTCATGGCTTTCATTTCATCTCTTCATGGTTTTCTTTGCCGTCTTGATGAAACGGCCGAATGCCTTGTCTTTATTGCGTTTCTCCAGGTACGACATTTCATAAAAATCCGATTCTTTTTTGAGTTTCATATAGCTCAAATAGCGCTCCCCGCTAAGTTCTCCCTTTGAAACTGCTGCAAGAACAGCGCAACCTGTCTCCCGGGTATGGCTGCAGTCCGCATAGCGGCAGGCCGCGGAAAGCCCGATAATATCTTCAAATCCTTTGTCCACGCCTTCACCGGCTCCCAGGATGCCCAGTTCTCTCATTCCGGGCGTATCGATGAACATGACGCCTTTTTCGATAACGATGAGCTGCCTCCGTGTCGTCGAGTGTGTGCCCTCTCCAGTTCCGCTTACTTTCTTGACGGCAAGGGTATCGCTGCCGATAAGATGATTGATCAACGTAGTCTTGCCCACACCGGACGATCCCAGCAGGCAATATGTTTTGCCCGGCATCAATATCTGGTGAAAATCTTCAAATCCTGAACCTGTTATATTGCTGAGTGCTATAATCCTCGCTGTGATCCCGGCCTGTCTGACTGCCGCAAGCTTCTCCTGCAGCTCTTCAGGTGAGATCAAATCCGTTTTGGTGAGAATGATGACCGGCTCGACACACCCATCAACAGCCATTACCAGATACCGGTTTAATCTGGGCAGATTAAAGTCAAAATGGCATGACTGTATAATGAAAGCGGTATCGATGTTGGCGGCAATCATCTGATAGTCGATTTCCGCGCCGGCACGCTTCCTGCGTAAAACGGTCTTTCGCGGAAAAACCGCATGGATGATTGCAGAGGCGCCGTCATTGTAATACTGCACGGCGACCCAGTCGCCTACGCATGGCATCTCGACAGGCGATTCGACATTAAAATAGAACCTTCCTGCAAGCTCGGCAGGAATCTCTTCAAGTTCATTCCTTATCATATAAGAATTCCGGTCAACCGCCGATACGCGTGCAATACTTTGGCCTTCGCGGAGTATATCGCCAGCATGAGATTCAAACCATTTGTCATAACCCAGATCGCTCAATTTCATCATCATGGGATGCTAATCCTTTATCATATAGTCAATAATCTTGAGACCCTTGCGTATAAGCGCCACAGGGATGAAGACGTCAACTTTTTCGGGCTCCTGCGCTGAAAACATTTCAAGGAAATCCTCCTGGTTGTCAAAGCTCAGAATGCCGTCAAGCGAATATGCGTGAATATCCTTGAGCCCGGCAGCTTTAGCCGCACCAACCTGTTTTTCAAGCACTTCAGGGTCGGATATTCCCTCAAAGGAAATCATGCCTATCTGCGCTATCATCCCAAGCTCGATGGCCGCCCTGTCGCCGTAATACTTAACCGCATCGGTGCCGTATGAATAGACAAGATATTCCGGAACATCCGTTTTAAGAAGGCTTTCAAAGATAGTGGAGTATGCCATGATGGAAACCTGGTCCCATGCTATGCCGTCTACCGGTATGTTGAGCAGATTCTGTATTGTGCTGTCTCCGTCCGCAAGGTCGTCAAGCAGCATTGGAAATGTGGTGACCATGACCTTGAAGCCCATTGAATGAAGCTCTTCCACCATATCGGAATAAATTTCATGCGCCTCTCTGTAGCCTTCATCGTCGCTGTTTTCAGCCAGAATCCTGACAGCGGTCGCGATGTCAAAAGAGCCGAGCGAGTCGAGCAGCTTGTTAAGCATTTCAAAATCAGGTTCCATGTCAACGACTATCCAGTTTATGTTCCAGTTGCTGGTCCTTATCCATCGGGCAAGCTCGATTGCGGTTGAGGAGAAAAGCGTGGCGTTTTTTTCATTGGGCCAGTAGCCGTCTTTTTTCGGCAGAGTAAGCCATGCCCTTACCTCAAGGCCGCTGCATGATGCAGTGCGGAAGAGTTCCCCATAAGCCTCATCGAAGATTTTGTCTGACGGGATGTTCTGGAAAAGCGCTATGCCCCTTTCTTTTAAAACGGGTATCTGTGTTGCTGTTTCATCAGGCGTCAGGAATTCGCTCCACAGACCGTATACACACGGTGCAACCTCTTCACAGACTGTTTCCTGCTCTTCGGGCTGCTGATTTTCCTGAGACGCTGCGGTTTCATCCCTGCCCGAACTGCCGGAGCAGGCGGCAATGAATAAAAAACCGATGATAAAGGCCGCATGAACGATTCGTATAAGGCATTTCATAATAAACCTCTCTGCAATGAATGCTTTACATTCATGGCTGCATACAAAGCCGGATGTCATAATATCATATGCAGGGAATCAGGAAAACCGTTCTTTGCTTAAAGCAGCTCAGGACAGGCCGGATTGCTGTTTCAGCTCGTCCGGTTTTCCGCAAAATTATTGTCTTCATCTATGATGATTGATAATAATAACACTGCATGTATTTGCAATTCGTGCAAATCCGGTTATTAATATTATTGTTTAGACAACTGCTACAACAAAGGACAACCTTTTCGTAGTATAAGCAGTTTGAATAACCGGTGAAAAGCCGGACCGGCGTGCTGCCGGTGGCTTTCATATAAATTAATTTCATTCACTAATATGTTAGGGCAAAGGAGGCTGCATGCAGGATTCTCAGGACAGGAAGTTTTACGGCTGGTGGATAGTAGCAGGCGGATTCATCCTCAATTTCATCGGTATCGGCATTGCGTTCAATGCGCTTGGCGTCTTCTTCAAACCGGTCGTCGACGAACTCGGATTCAAGAGAGGCGATTTTTCCATGTATTTCACCATCGCAGCCCTTGCCATGACATTTGCTGCGCCGGTTGTCGGCAAACTGATAGAGCGCTTTGATGTAAGGGTTGTAATGGGGTTCTGTACCGCTCTTCTCGGAATCTCTTTCGCCCTGTTCTCACAATGCAGCACGTTGTCTCATTTTTACATTCTTGCAGTATTCGTGGGCATCGGCCATGCAGGAAGCCACATAATCCCGGTATCTACCATGATAAACAACTGGTTCAGAGCCAAACGCGGGCTTGCCATGGGAATCGTATTCTCGGCAACCGGAATAGGAGGCATGATATCCAATCCCGTCGTCAACTGGCTGATACTTAATTACGGATGGAGGAACACGTTCATAATTCTCGGTGTGGTGATATTCCTCGTATCAGTACCCACCTCAATCCTGATTATGCGCAAAACACCTGAAGAAATGGGACAGACTCCCGACGGTACGCCTGAGACAGCTAAGGATATCGCCGAAGCCGCCGAAGGTCTGACACTGGGACAGTTCGTAAAAACCGGCTCTTTCATTCTTCTCGCACTGATGATCTTCTTCCTCAACACCCTTAATGTAGGCATCCAGCAGCACCTGATACCCTACCTCACAGACCTGGACCATTCATCTACTTTTGCTGCAAACATCATGGCGCTCTATCTTGGAATGACGGTTGTCGGAAAACTCAGCCTCGGTAGAATCAGCGACAAAAAAGGGCTTTCGACAGGCCTTGTCATTTTCTGCGGGATACTCGGTATAGGCATAGCGCTTCTGTTCGGTTCCCAGCTCGTCTGGGTCGCAATCATATGGGGCATTATCTACGGTATCGGCAATGCAGTCCAGACTGTCATGCCGCCTTTGATGACAGCATCCTGCGCAGGGCTCAAACATTTTTCTACTATCTATGGTGTAATGGCGATTTTCCAGACTCTTGGTTCAGGCCTCGGCATGCCGCTTTCAGGCTACATATTCGACAAGACGGGCAACTACAATATTGCATTCGGTCTCTATCTCATCCTTTGTATCCTGTCTGCAGCCCTGGGTTATATGGCGCTCAAGAAATCCGTGTTTTCCCGGATATCTTCAAGCATGGAATCAGGCGTCACCAATTGAAAAAACCTTGAAGCAGTATACCTAATGTTTGCCGCCCCGTATTAAATTGCGGGGCGACTTTGTATTCGTGAGGATCACTCGACATTAGTCTTATACTTGCTCTGATGCTTTTCACTGATATCAATCTTACATAATTGTATTTGAGCAGATAAAGTTTTCACCATTTCAGACGACAATAAGATTAACTGCTTCCGCTGAGAGCCAGACCGGAGACATAGGGGAAAAAAGAGATGAGTAAAAAAATCAACATGTTCCTTTCAGAAATCTTCCTTCTGTTACTATTCCTTTCAACAGCCCCGGGCTGTTCATCGTCGTCTTCCTCATCTTCGAATTCAGGGACGGATTACACGGCAACCATCGAAAACACATCCGCATACATAAACAGCGCCATTACCCGGTACAATCTCGTAGGTCTCGGCATCGCCCTGGTGGACGATGACAGGATAGTCTGGTCACAGGGTTTTGGATTGGCTGACAAGGAGCTGAAAACGCCTGCAACGGCTGATACCGTGTTCATGATAGGTTCGGTCTCGAAGACTCTCACTACTGCGGCATTGCTTAACCTCTATGACAAGGGTCTTATCGAGCTCGATGCGCCCATAACCAGCTATCTGCCTGAATTTACCATTGCACCGCGTTTTGCAAACCAGATGCAGGGGATAACCGTAAGACGCCTGCTCAACCACCATTCCGGCATCCCGGGCGATATCTGGGACGCAGGTTTCGTTGAGGAAATGTGGGACGACTGGAACACCAGCCTTTATATCGACTGGCTCTATTCATATCTCAGGGACGACTACCCGGTTTATGCGCCAGGACAGATTGCATCATACTGCAACACCGGCTTTGTGCTCGCTGGCGAGATAGTGCGCAGGACAGGCGGCGCTGATACGTTCACATCCTATATGCAGGAAAACCTGCTCTCGCCGCTCGGCATGAGCCACAGCTCTTTCAGAAAGATAACGGACAACACGGCGATGGGCTATGTGAACGGCCAGCCTGCCCCTGCCATGGAAGCCAACATCACCGCAACAGGCGGCGCATACAGCACGGTTATCGACATGTCGCAGTTCATCATGATGCTTCTGGGCGAAGGCCTTCATCCTAACGGGACACGAATACTCAATCCCGCCACCGTCGATCTCATGGGGCATGAGGAAAAGTCGCAGCTCGATATATTCTCATATTTCAACCCGGGTCCCGGGTTCGACATCACCAACGACTATGCAATGAGCTATGCGGGACGCGCCTGGATAAAGGACGGCAGCACGACCAACTTCGAGTCCGTCATAGAGCTTCTGCCTGATAAAAAACTGGGCGTCGTCGTGCTCTGCAACTCCAACACCGCCGAGAACATCAAATACGCGATTGCCCGTGAATGCCTCAAGAACGCGCTCATCGACAAGTACGGGCTTCACCAGAGCATGCCAACACTGCCCGTCTTCCCCTCGGAACACACTCCATCTCAGGTGGCAGGCATATATGTGGGAAATGCGAAATACCACAAGGTCATTGATAACGGCGACGACACACTCACATTGAGCCTTAACGCCAATACATCCTCGCCCGGAAACCTTACGCTCAGCTATGACGGGTCAATGTACGCCTGTCCCGGCTGCACCCGGAAATATTCATTCAAGACCATCTCCTGGGGAGGAAACGACTATCTGGTGCTGATACAGGTCGGCAGCAGCGGCACTGACATGGAGGAACTCTCCTGCGGCGGATACGCCTTTTTCATAATGGGGCAGAAGGTCACACCCTCGATTACCCCACAATGGACTGCAAGGCTCGGCAGGACTTACATCATCGATAACTTCGGCTTCAATGACATGGGCTGGGGCCAGGCATATCTTTCATTCTCGACAAAAGACGGCTTTCTGCTCGGCGGCAAATACGGGGCGCAGAACGTGCTTGCTCCCGACCCGGCAGACGATAACCTTGCATATGTAGCCGGCCTTAACAACCGTGGTGACAGCTGCGTGAGGGTAGAACCCTATTCAACCGGCGAGAGGGTTACAATGGGCGGCTATTCCGGATATGACATCGATCTGGTCCCGGACATAAGCATAGGTGATGTTATCATCGGCAACACCGGTTTCCATCAGACTGACTGGTACAGACTTACGATAGCGGCGCCCGGACAGGATATCAGCGTGACGACATCCGGGACGAACCCTCAATATACGCTCGTTCTCTTCGATTCCACGCTTTATGCACCGCTTGCCGTGGGTCAGGGATCGCTGGACTGGGAAAGCGTTACAGGGACGTATTATGTGGGGATAACGCCGTCGCCGTCGGATGCAACGGAATATACACTATCAATAACAGCTTCTTAAATGAAACAATGGATAATCCCTGCTTTTTTTGATAACAATTGTTATCAGGAGAAATAATTATGAATAAGAATATCAAATCTTATGAATCAGGAGAAGCGGGCCTTATGAAGCTGATAAAGCA
>CAYNVT010000012.1:0-10122 GCA_964400685.1 uncultured Bacteriovoracaceae bacterium
CGAAACCGAATCGCCGGTAAAAATTAGCGGCGCGCGCATTTGCGGGATGGACCCATATCTTTATGTCTGCGACCTCGTTTCTTTCGAAAAATGAAAGAGCCGATTCGACGAAGAGCTTTCCGTAACCTTTGCACCTGAGCTTTTCATGAACGAAGAGAGACTCTATTTCGCCTGTGCCGTCCTTAGCAATCGTGGAGTAGCAATATCCCGCGAGTTCGCCGTTTTCGTAAAGAAGTTCGATGCCGGTCTTGAATCCTGACTTGTCAAGAAGCTGCCGCCTGCGCTCGGGCCATACGGTCGTCCTGACAGGCTGTCCTTTTTCAACATCAAATATCTTGTGCATTTCGTTAAGCAGAAACCACAGGGGTTCAATAAGGTCGATGGAATCTTTTTCGATTTTCCTGAACATCGGCAGAAATTACTTTTGAGGCATTGAGCTCACAAAGCTGATGCAGGTCTTAACCCAGAATGAAAGGTCGCTGTCGTCCTCATATCCTTTGGGGCCTACAACGACGAAGCCTTTCATGGACTTGCCTGTCATATCGAATTTTCTGGTATGTGCCTTGGCAAGATAGACTTCATAATCGGATGTCCCCAGCCTGGCGATGAAATCCTCTCCTATTATACCGCAAAGCATGTTTCCGTTAAGCATGAATGCAATGCCTCCGAACATCTTCTTTTCGGTGATGCCCCGGTAATCAACAAGAATTTCTCTGATCCTCTGCGCCAGTCCTTCATCGTGCGGCATAGTCCTGTCCTTATGGTTAAAATTAGAATGTACAGCTGATGCTGAAAGAGGGATTTAACTCTCCTGCAGTATCATTATCGGAATAATCATTGTTAAACTTGACTCGAAATAAATTGTATTCAATATCCGCCCCGACAGCCAGGTTTTTGAATACCCTGAAACCGACACCGGCAATGCCCTGAGCACCTATATTAAACGAAGCCGAATTGACTGATTCATCGTAAGAGCGGCTGGAATACTCGATCTTCATTTTACGGTAATAAACGCCCGGCCCTGCGCCTGCATAGAAATCGATAAATTTCGAACTGTAGATGTACATGAACGTGACAGGCGCATTCACCGAGTAAAGGTCGGCCTTATAGTTTTCCCAAAATCCGTTGTCATATTCCATTGATTTGTCGCAGGAGTTGTGCGCATACCCCATGGCCCCCCTTACCCCGAATGCGCCGAATCTCCTTGCATAAGAGAGCTCATAATAGGCACCTGAGTTAAGTTCGATATTATCTCCTCTCGGATTGTATATCATTATGGAAGGATTCATATACCCGAGCTTGAACATGGCGGAATTCTCCGCAGGCGTTCCGCCGGCTGCATCCGCAAGCGCGGGGAAACAGACTGCACAGAACAGCATCATGACAGAAAAACACTTTCTCATATAAACCTCATATAAATTTCAAATATTGAAGACAGCTGTCTTTAATATGATTTAAAATTTTTCGCCGAACCTTTCCAGGTGCGTCATGGCTGAAAGCTCTTTCCTGCCCGGCGAATTTCGCAATGCCTCGGGCTTTCCGATCGGCAGCACGGCGACGACCTCGTAGCCTTCCGGAAGGTCAATCAGTTTCGCGCATGCGTCGTGATTCATAAGACCCACGACAACCGTGCCCAGCCCTATCTCGTGGGCCTTGAGACACAGGTTCTGTACGGCCATGCCGAGGTCGAACATGAACCATTCCTTGTGTTTGGTCACATCCTTTCCGCCATAGCAGCCGGATACGCCGGTTTTTGCGCAGGCGACGATCAGCAAAGACGCATTGAGGGCACCCTTTGTGGCAGGGTTCTTTTCAGCGAACGTGCCCACGATATTCTGAATATGGTCCTTGTCCCTTACGATCACAAAATCCCATACCTGGGTGTTCGCCCATGACTGCGAAAGTCTGGCCGCTTCAAGCATCTGCTTAAGATCATCATCCGTGACAACATAATCCGTGTATTTCCTTACGCTTCTTCTCTCTGCAATTGCCTTATCAAGTTCCATGATTATCCTCCTTTTTTATCCCATCATCTTCATTACGAATTCGAGAGCCGAGCGCACCTGAGGGTCAAAGAAGCAGTTGAGGCTCTGCTGCCATTCTTTATTGTCGAGCCTTGCCTGGATTGCATCGGCAACAGGCTTTTTGAGGCCTTCCTTCAATTTGATGAACGCCCTGCCCGGGTTATCGATGAATTTTGAGACTAGCTCCTTTGCCCTTGCTATAAGCATCTCCGCCGGGACAAGTTCGTCGATTGCACCGATTGCTTTGGCCTGCTCGGGCGTCAGCATTTCGCCGAAGTACATTACATCGCGGAAGTTTTTGTCGCTGTTAAGGCCGAATCTCACAACCCCGGTCTGAACTACAGACAGCGGCAGACCTATCTTGATCTCGCTCATGCCGAACTTGATCTTGGGATTATCAGCCATCACGCGATAGTCACAGGCCATCGAGAATATCATCCCTGCGGCAACGGCATGGCCGTTGATTGCTGCAATGACCGGTTTTTTGCACCTGAAAAGATCAAGCAGTATCGGCTCTTCGACATCGAAGAACGCAATAACCTCGTCGAGGTTTTTAAGCGACAGGAACATGGGCAGGTCAAAACCCGAAGACATGACCTTGCCCGTGCCTGTCAGGACAATACCTTTTATCGAATCGTCCGTGTCGGCCTTTTTCACTATTTCACCGATCGCCTTGACCGTATCAAGCGTTATCGTATTCCCCTTGCCGTTTTCGAATGCAGCTATGATGATGCCGTCTTCAATCCTGGTATTTATCATGATCCCCTCCGAAATTATTTTTCAGTCTGAAAAGCTTGTAGAGCAGCTGACACCGAGCTGTTCGTATATCTTGAGCGTGGCGCGTGCCGCGTTCAGCGTGTAGAAATGCACGCCCCTGACACCGTTGTCTATAAGGTCTCCAACCTGTTCTGTGGCCCAGTGAATACCTACCTTTTCGGCAAACCGGTCGTTCTCGGCCCTGAGCACGGCCTTCTGGAGTCTTGCCGGAATCCTCGCCCCATCGGTCTTTTCGGAAATCTTCACCATGCTGTTTCTGTTCAAGACAGGCATTATTCCGGCAATAACCGGCACTTTAATCCCGATAAGCTCACATCGCTCCCTGAAATCATAGAAGTCACGGTTGTCGAAAAAGAGCTGCGTTATTATGTAGTCTGCACCGGCGTCGACCTTGGCTTTCAGATAATCCATCTCAAGGAGCCTGTTTGGAGTCGCGGGATGGCCTTCGGGATAACCGGCAACACCAATGCACATGTCAGGATAATTCTTCTTTATAAATGTGACGAGTTCAGAGGCATGTCTGAATCCGTCCGCGGGTGTATCCCATGTCTGGCCTGCCGGAGCATCACCCTTAAGAGCCAGTATGTTCTCGACGCTAGCCTCCTGATATCTGTCCAGTATCCTTTTTATCTCATTCCTTCCGGCATTGACGCATGTCAGGTGGGAAACCACGGTGAGCCCGATTTCGTTTTTGATCCTGATGACAAGGTCGTGAGTGTTTTCTCGGGTCGAACCTCCTGCACCGTAGGTTACGCTCACCCATGATGGCTTCAGGTCCTTCAGTTCCGATATCGAGTTAAAAAGCTTTTCCCAGCCGGGTTCCGTTTTGGGTGGAAAAAACTCGAAGCTGAATGTGATCTTGGACTGGTTAAGAATATCAATTACTTTCACTGTTACCTCTTGAATTTTTTATCATATACACTTCATCAAGTCACTTAATATCACCATGGATGTCCCAGATATATATCTTCAATCTAAAAGTCATCAGGAAATATATTTGTATATTTTATGCTGTAGCGCGTCTCTTCCATGAGCCCGTCCACAATACTTCTCCATTTGAGATAATGTGCGCTTTCCTTATGTCTGGCGGAGACGTTCATATCCTTATATATCTCGCGGAAAACGAACTTCGACGGATCATCTTCCTGCTGCATTATATCGAATGCCATAAAGCCGGGTTCATTGAGGCTGTTCTTCGCATTCTCAATGGACGCCTCCCTGAAAATCTCTTCCGATCCTTTTTTCACATGAACAAAAACCAGTACAACTATCATTATGACCCCCTTCATCCTGTTTTCTTTAAGGAGTGTATCAAGCCGGAACATTATTATCAAGAATTGAGAAGGCGCTTCCCGATTAAGTATCATAACCGGCCTTGCATCATTCAATCAAATCGTTTTAAAAGGATTACATGAGCATCTTAACCATTATAATTCTCGCCCTGGGGCTTTCCATGGATGCCTTTGCCGTTTCAGTGACAAGCGGACTTACAATGAAAGTACTGAAAATCAGATATGCACTCAGGATAGCTCTCTTCTTCGGCATATTTCAGGCCTTGATGCCTGTGCTGGGTTATCTTGCCGGCCTTAGTATCAGGAAATACATCGAAAGCTTCGACCACTGGATAGCATTCGGGCTTCTCTCGGCAATAGGCATTAAAATGATCTATGAATCTTTCTCGCTCAATAAGGATGAGCGGACCATGAATCCCGACGACATCCTGCTTCTGCTGACGCTGGCCATAGCGACAAGCATTGACGCACTGGCAGTGGGTTTGAGCATATCGCTTCTTAATGTCGATATAATGAAGCCCGCCGTTATTATCGGACTTATTACATTTGCACTGAGTTTCAGCGGGGTTCTGCTAGGAAAGGCGGCGGGCCATCTCTTTGAGAATAAAATCGAAATCCTGGGCGGGCTTATCCTTATTGGAATAGGCATCAAAATACTTATAAGCCACCTTAGTGCTTGAAATGCGGACTGCCTGAAGGCAGCCCGCAGCTTGAACTTATTTCTGCTGTATATCCGGTTTTATCACAGTCATTGCTGTTGCAATGAGCCCGGCCATGTCTGAAAGGTTTGCCGGAATAATCATCGAATTGTTGGTCTTGGCAAGATTCCCGAATGCATTCACAAACTGCTCGGCCACGCGGAGATTGACCGCCTGCAGGCCGTTCGATTCTCCGATGGATTTGGCTATTTCCCTTATCCCTGTGGCTGTAGCCTCTGCTACAAGCTTGATTTCGGCAGCCCTTCCCTCGGCCTCGTTTATACGCTTCTGTTTTTCACCTTCCGACTTAAGTATGAACTCTCTCTTGTCACCTTCAGCCACATTAATCTTCGCCTGCATGGCACCTTCTGACTCTGCTATGACAGCCCTCTTCTCACGTTCGGCCCTCATCTGCTTTTCCATGGCGTCCTTGATGCTCTGCGGGGGCTGGATATTCTTTATTTCGTATCGTATGACCTTTACACCCCAGGGCTCCGATGCCTTGTCCAGCGCATCCACTACGGCGGCGTTTATTTTTTCACGTTCCTCAAAGGTTCTGTCCAGTTCTATCTGGCCTATCTGGGAGCGCATTGTCGTCTGTGCAAGCTGTATGGCTGCGAACAGAAGGTTTGCTATTCCATAGCTGGCCTTTTCTGCGGACACTATCTGCAGATAAAGCACACCGTCAACTTCTATCGCAATGTTGTCCCTGGTTATGCATGACTGAGACGGCACATCGATTGCCGCTTCTTTCAGAGAATGCTTATAGGCGACCTTGTCTATGAACGGGATAAGCACATGAAGGCCAGCATCCCATGTAGCAAAATATTTTCCCAGCCTCTCGACCACATAGGCTGTCTTCTGCGGGACAATGCGTATCCCCCAGCCGAGAATAATGACCACTAGAACAATAATTATTGCAAGTATGACGGTTAGAACTGACATATTACCTCCCTTATCTATTTTTTAAGCGGTTTAACCTTCAGCGTAATATTTTCCCTGCCTGTTATCTCCACATTGTCGCCCTTGGGAATCGCCTGATCCGAAACAGCGAGCCATGAACTGCCCCTGAATTCCACCTTGCCTGCAATTCCGGGATTGATATCCTGAATGACTACCGCATTCATGCCCACGTAGCCCTCAAGGTATTCATCAGAGGTGCCAGGCGTCCTGTTCCTGCCGACAAACACGTTGCTGAATTTCTTTCTGAGAAGGAGAAGCAATGCCAGAGAGAAAACAAGGAAGGCAAACAGCTGAAAAGAAAGAGGCAGAGGAATAATCCATATTAGAAGCGCCGTGAGCATTGCGCCCAGTCCGAAGAAAAAGAGGACCAGTCCCGGAAGCGCCATCTCTACAAGGCAGAGAATCGCCCCCACAATGAACCATATGAGCACCGGGTTTTTAAGAATTTCCATGAATTCCCTCCAATTCATTCAATCAGATTCTTTCTAAACTGAATAATACCTTAACTTTAACTCTTCTTCAAATCAAAGTGCAGGTGATGATTAATATTTCTGCCGGGATTCATACATTAATTAAACGTTTCATTTAATCATTTTAATTTTTTTTAAAATTACGATCATCTCTACTGTCAATATAAAGGTTGAATAACCAGTGAGTTTTCAGCATAAATATCTGCAATTTCAGCTGGTTATAATCTTTTTTTATCTGTCATCAAAAACTGGCACGGTTCTTCCTATAGAATTGAGTATTGAAACGCAAATTAAGGGAGGGTTAAAAAATGAAAAGAACATTACAGACATTGATCGTATCGGTATTCGTGGTATTAATCACGGCATCTTTCGCCTTCGCGGCAAACGCAATAACCGGCAGTGGCAATTTCCCGTACTTCAATCTCGGATGCCTCATCATGGGCGGACTGACCATCGTATCTTTGAAGTACAGGTACCAGAAGATGTATTTGAGCGAAGCAATCGGATCGTTTGCACTTTACGCAGTTATGGTGGCGCTGTTCACGGCTCCGGTGATCGAATCTGTAAAAACCCTTGTGAGCTGATAAAGTTATATCGGGACGGGATTCAAATCCCGCCCCGGACATACAGGAAAGGAGAAGGCTATGAAAAAGATGTTCAAAGACGATAAAGCCAGAAAAGAAATGAATGATGTGCTCAGGATCAGCGCCTGGGGTTTCATAATAGTCATCTCCTCTTTTGTGTTCATGTATGTCGGACGCTGGATTGATGTAAACTTCGACACCGAACCTGCCTTTATGCTTGGCATGCTTGTTCTCGGCATCTCTCTCGGAATATTCAGGATGTACAGGGATGGAGTGGACAAGACCAAGCAGAACATCTACAAGCAGAACAAGACGGCCTGATAAGACTCCGGATGTTATCATCCGGGATCTTATTCAAGAAATCATAAATCTATAGACTGGATTTTCAGAATCACCTGGCTTTTCTTTTCTTCGGTTTTCTTCCGTTCTTATCAACAGGTTTTTCTTTAACCATCACAGGTTCTGGAAGGGCTTTTCCGGCTATCAGGTATAAGCCGGCAGCTACAATCAAGAAAGATATCCATTGTGCCTGAGACATGCTGAAACCGACGCTGGGATTAATGCGGACAATTTCGATTGCAAACCTCATTATCCCGTGAATGATAAGAAAAACGCCGAAAAGGGCAGCGGGTTTCCTGAGTTTGTCCCTTAATAACATGAGGATAATAAACGTTATCAGTGCGCCACCGGCCTCTATTATGGGCGTGTTAAGCACTATATCGGCAGTTGGAACAGACCCGTTCGGAAACGACATGCAAAAGGGAGCGGGCCAGTCAAGACCCAGCCTGCTGCACGGTTCGCCGTAACATCCGTCACCTGAAAGAAAACATCCTATCCTGCCGATACCATATCCTATGGCAATCGCCGGGGCCGAAGCATCCATGAGGGACGTCAAAGATATCTTTTTTCTGTAACCTGCATAGAGGATAAATGCAGAGGCGAAAATCAGGCCCCCATACCACGAACTTCCCATGTTTCTTATGGCCGATATGAGATTCATACCGGATAAGCTGCCCGGATGATCCAAAAAATGGAAAAGCCTCGCCCCGATGAATGCTCCGATGAGGCCTAAAAGTATTTCCGTAGAAGCGAATTCTTCCGGGATCCCCCTTCTCTTGAATTCGTATCCGAGAAGCAAATAGGCGCATATGAATCCCAGAGCGAGCATAACCCCGTATGAAGTCACAGGTATTGATCCGATTTTAAAGAATACAGGTATCATTTGAAACGATTCTGACCTTTTAACAAATAAAAGTCAAACACCAGTGGAACTTATAGTGAGTTAATCCTTATCTGAACCATTACGATGACAAGGGGGATCAATAAGCAGATCCCCCCTGTTTCATTACAGTATGCCTTATTCTCCCCAGGTGTTGATTTCGATGTCGTCAAGGTAAATATTATCTATGATAAAGAGATCGTCATACACAAAGTTGATTGTCGAAACCAGGGCGTTGACCGCCCATGTGCGCTGAACCCAGGTATTGGGATCTTTCGGATCCAGGATGTGATACTTGCCGTCAATCCCATGGGGATCACGGGGGGCAGGATTTCCATTAAGCATCAGAGTCCCATCCACATAGAGCCTGCTGTGGACTGCCGAGGAGCTTGATCCTTCCCTGTACATCCATGCGCTGATCGAATAGACATAGGTCGGCTGCGGGAACGGGAAGCTCAGGACAAGCTTGTTGTCGTTATCATGACCAACCCTCGCATCCGGTTTAAAAGACAGAAATCCGCTGTGTACATAATCGCTCGGGAATGAATAGTCCACATTGTCTGCAACAGTTATAATCCATGGCGCTGATATGCATGATTCGAAGCTTCCGTCAAATGTATCGAGAGTGATCTTGCTTTCCTTGCTGTAAAGGTCTCCGTCGGATACTACGAGACTGAACACATAACGGCCTTCCTTGTCCGGTATAAATGTCGGACTGACGTCAGTTTCACTGGAAAGTGCAGCTGTGCTGCCTATAGGTTTCAGCGTTACACTCCATGCATAGGTCAGATCGGCACCATCAGGGTCATAACTCCCTGCGCCATCCATGATCGCCTTGCCGCCGAACTGAACAATGCTGCTGTTGATTGTGGCGATGGCGATAGGAGGGCTGTTAACTTTTATATTCCATGTCTGTGTATCCGTACCCAGACCATGTTTGGCTTTGACTGTCAGCGTGTGGTCCCCCGCTTCAGCAGTATAAATATACGACCATTGATCATTGGAAAGGTCAACACCATCCATGGTCCAGGTGTAGACTGCATTTGACGGAAACACTTTCATGCTGAAAGTCATGATCTCGCCCAGAGTCATGTCAACATCATTTGTATCCGGCGTTTTAGACAAGATACAGCCGTTTAGTAAAGAAGCAATAATTATAACGGACAAAAAACAAAGAGATCTTTTCATAAAAATTCCTCCTCAACCGATTTATTATTGAATCAATACACAAAACTGATGTTATTTATAGCATATAATGCGAGTACAAGTCAATTCGCAGTAAGGAATTCTTGAAATCAAAGATCGCCCCTGCCGGATATTTCTACTTCAGGCTCAAGCAGCGCCATGATTTTTTCCTCATCCACACATTCAACCCTGAGACATACGCCGCAATCGGAGCTTAAATGTCTGGGTACCGGAATAAGCTTGTGCTTTATGCCTTCTTTTTTGAGTATTTTTTCGGCCTTCATGGCATGACTGACCGAGTTGAACAGAAGAACAGCAAATTCCTTTAAAGTGCTCATGGC
Organism: uncultured Bacteriovoracaceae bacterium; assembly: GCA_964400685.1. Classification (GTDB taxonomy): domain Bacteria; phylum Desulfobacterota; class Desulfomonilia; order UBA1062; family UBA1062; genus DATCTV01. The sequence continues at coordinate 9,554 of CAYNVT010000012.1, forward strand.
ATAATCAGTCTGCCTGCTGACGACATGACGGATAGTATCTCGAACATGTTTGTAGTCTTTCCCGCACCTGTTTTGCCGGACAGATTGAAAAAATTAAGGCATGTGCCGCAGAGAAGGATCTCCACTCCGGCATCGTGCAGGTTTTGAAGGTCTTCCAGTGCATCGGAATCAACCGCCGCCAGCTTGACGCCGGAATTATAAAAGAGCATTTTAACTGGAAGTTCATCCGCTTGTAGAAGGGTATGAATGAAAGCCTTCATGAGAACCTTTCCCAGTTCGTCACTTCCTCTGCCCATTGTGTCCGATGATATCACGGCAACAAGTTCGCCGGACGAAACGTTGCATGAAACAGAAACATCCGCTATTGCTGCAGGTTCAATATTGCCCCTCGTTAAATGTATGTGAAAATCATTTTCCCCTGAACTATCAATTTCCACCGAGCAGCCGAGCTTGGCTCCCAGCTTCCTTACATTCTCCATTGCAGTCTTGTTATCAACGATGACAACGATGTTTTCATTATCCTTAAGCGCCTTCTTTGCAAGGATTACCGGTTCGGGGCAATTAAGGCC
>CAYNVT010000012.1:10132-51621 GCA_964400685.1 uncultured Bacteriovoracaceae bacterium
GTTTTCTTCATATTTCAAACTCCATTCACGACCTGCGGCTTATTTCATACAGCGCTTTCAGGCCATACTCAATTTCTTCTTCATTGTTGAAATACCCGAAACTGAACCTCAAGGTTCCTTCCGGGAATGTTCCAATTGTTTTATGGGCTTGTGGCGCGCAGTGGAGACCGGGTCTGCACATTATATTATATTTTTCATCCAGGATAAGAGAAGCCTCTGACGGACTTACGCCCTCAATATTAAAGGAAACTACCGCTATCCTGTCCGTAACCGACTGCGGCCCGTAAACAATTGCACCTTTTATCTTTTTGAGCCCTTTTATAAAATGAGAAACAAGTGACTTTTCCTTGTCCCTGATTGCAGAGACTCCTGTCTTTTCTATAAACCGGATTCCGGCACAAAGACCTGCAATTCCGATTGCATTTGGCGTTCCCGATTCATATTTATCAGGCATGAAATCAGGCTGCTGCTCATATTCAGACCTGCTGCCTGTACCCCCGGACATTATCGGAGAAACAGCTTTATCAAGTCCCTTCCCGATATAAAGTCCCCCAGTTCCCTGCGGTCCGAACAAAGATTTATGCCCTGTAAAAGCAAGAATATCGACTCCCATGCCTTTTATGTCAACAGGAAGGGCACCCGCTGTCTGGGCGGCATCGACACAGAATATTATACCGTGATCATGTGCAATACGGCCTACTTCGGCAACAGGCATGACAGCGCCGGTTACATTAGAGGCATGAGTGAGGTATATAGCCTTGGTATTGGTTTTTATCGCGTGTTTTATATCCGCCGGGTCAAGAAAACCAGACGGGGAACATTTTACAACATCCAGGCTGACGCCTGATAATTCCAATGACCTTAAAGGCCTCATTACGGAATTATGCTCCATACTCGAGGTTATACAGTGGTCTCCCGGTTTCAGCAGGCCAGATACAGCAATATTCAGCGCCTCTGTCGCATTTTTGGTAAAAACAATTTTAATAGGATCCTCTGCCGCAAGGATACTGGATATTTTCTCCCTTGCTTCAAATAAGATCCTTCCCGAGTCAATGGACATCCTGTGAGCCGATCTGCCCGGACTGGCCCCGATACCGGTATTGAAATCCGTCATGGCCTGAATCATCGTTTCCGGCTTGGGCCACGAGGTTGCCGCATTGTCGAAATAAACCGTTTCCACAATATTTATATTTTTATTCATAATTACGTTATCTGTTTATTAATATCCGAATATATTAAAGATTGACAGTTTTAATCAAATAACTAGAATTAATAAAATACATTACCATATTCAAGATTATCATAAATATTGAAGAGGAGATAATAATGGAAACCGTAAAGTTCAAAACCCTGGCGTATTTCGAGGTTCTCACTGCAGCAGGCCTAATCCTTTTCTGGATTGGTTTCTTCACAATCGGTCTTGCGCCTGCGAATGCGCCTGAGTGCTATTTTGCATATGAGCATTCTTTTCCTTTGCCCGATATAACTATGGCTATTTTCATGCTTGCCGGTGGAGTCCTGCTCTTGAAAGGCAGCAATACCGGCAGAATGCTCTCTCTGGCATGTTCGGGAGGACTGGTTTTTCTGGGGCTGCTCGACTTCAGCTTCAATATTCAGAACGGGGTTTATCTCACATCAACCATGGATATGATTCTTAATGCTTTTATAAATATCTGGTGTGTTGTCTTTGGTTTTACCATTTTCATGAAGCTGAAATAGCAACTGTTTCAAGTTTCATGCAGTCAGGTCTTACCTGCTGGCAGAAAGATGACGACATGCTCTATCAAAGAAACTGATAAGCTTAAAATCTATTTTTGCTTTAAATCATTCAAATCCAGCGTTTTAAGCCATCTCATCGTTTCTTCAAAACCCATGCTGTATGATACCATAGGTTTCCAGTCAAGCTCCTCCCTGGCCTTTTTGATTGAGAATACCATCCTTGAGTGAAGATTTTTAACTGTATAAGTGGTCAGCAGTGGACGCGATTCTATTTTAAAGAGCCTCCACACAATCTCCATCACAAATGCAGCCAGGTAAGCGGCAGTATAAGGTATATATGTCTTAATCTCGATAGCATTAACGGCTTTTGCAATCCCGGAACAGAACTGCTCAAGGGTAACCGATACTCCGTCATGCACGAGATAGCCGTTGCCTATCGCCCTGTCGTCTTCTGAAACAATCATCAGCAGGTCCATGAGATTATCTATGTAAGTAGGCCAGATAATCGCACCCTTCTGCCAGAATATCATATCTTTTTTTATGATGGCGTCTGCGAGCAGAGGGACAAATGTCTTGTCTCCCGGACCATATACCCATAACGGGTAGACCATACTGACAGGCAGACCGTGCTCTTTGTGATATTTCCAGGCGATTTTTTCCGCCATTATTTTTGAATCGGGATATGGTTCTTTCCAGAAACGAAGCGGCAGGGTTTCATCTATTGTAATGTCTTCACGAAGTCCGAACACATCGCTTGTGCTTATATCAATGAACCTTTTAACGCCCGCATTCAGTGATGCCTTACAGATATTCTCCATACCGCCCACAGTCACGTCCATGAACAGCTTTTTAGGAGCCCAGTCCGTTGCAACTGCAGCACAGTGAAAAATAACATCCCTCCCGACACAAGCTTTTTCCAGTGACTTGTATTTCCTCATGTCTCCATAGCAGACCTCGACACCTCTGCTCTTAAGCACGACTCCTTCAGTGTCACCCTGCATGACTAAGGCGGCTACTGCATCCCCTCTTGCAAGACAGGTTTTGACAATATGGCTGCCTATAAATCCTGTTGCACCGGTCACCAGAACCTTTCTCATGAAAAGCCTCCTGAACTTAATATATATTACCTTCTTGCTCTTGCTGATTTATGATTTATATTATATGTAATTAAAGTTTAACAATAATAATTAATTCAATGTGAGGTAAGGGGATATGAAACATTCATTATTAATCGGCAGTAAGTTTATCATCTTTTCGTTTCTGGCGATTTTGATTACTCTTTCAGGCTGCAAACTGAAGACCGTTCCGGCAGGCAGTTTTGTCATGGGCAGCCCTGAAAACGAGTTCGGCCACAGGGCAAATGAAGTTCAGCATGAAGTAACACTGACATATGATATCGAAGTTGCTTCGACAGAGGTCACCTGGAGCGATTTCAAAACCCTGATGGGATATGATCCGAGCTATTTCTCAAAATCCCTGCCGAATCCGGGGAAGCCGGTAGAAAATGTCAGCTTCTATGACGCCCTTGCATATGCGAACGCAAAGTCCATCAAAAAGGGGCTTACCCCTGCCTACATATTAAGTAATGTTATCTGCGATGACGATACCGCGGTTACCGACTGCATGGAATGCAAGAATCACGGAGGCATTAAAGCGGCCGATGTAAGCCTGAATGGCATTGCCAGCGTTTATCAGGCAGAGGGATACCGGCTGCCGACAGAGGCCGAATGGGAATATGCGGCACGCGCCGGGACGACCTCTCCAGTTTATAACGGTGAAATTTCTGTTCCAGGATGCGAAGGCGACCCCATACTTAATAAAATCGCCTGGTACTGTGCTAACAGCTCCAGTTTCACACATAACGTTGGCCTTAAATCACCGAATAAATGGGGCCTTTATGACATGAGCGGAAATGTCGAAGAATGGTGCTGGGACAATTACGGCGACTATGCAGGCGATATAATCAACCCAACAGGTCCGGATACCGGACATTTCAAGGTCGTACGCGGCGGCAGCATCCGTTTTGACGGCTCAACAAGACTTCGTTCTGCATACCGCGAGGGTTACACTCCCGGGTACAGATGCCGTTTTATTGGCTTCCGCCTGGTAAAAACCAAGAACCCTTCCGCCAGTGCTGAAATCAATGTTGTTTTAAACCCTGTCACACCCCCGTCATATGAGTTAACAGCGAACATACCCGATTACCCGAATTCACTCCCATTCTCCTTTACCAGGGCCGATGAAGGCACACCTCTTTCCGATGAAGAAATTTCTGCATTTACAAAGAAGATCACCGGCCTCTGGAAAGACACTCACTACTTTGAATGGATGTATCTTACAAGCAACGGAATGGACGAATCCAATCCTTACGGCATGCCATGGTATAAGGCACACCTGCAGGATTTCTCAGCCGAGAAGAACGGAGACACAGTCACATTCCACCACGGCGGAGGATCGGATAACCTCTGGATCCGTTCGGGCAAAATGCTCAACAATGTGATTGCAGGGTACCTGGCAAGCAACGATCCTCTCATGGGAAAGATCGCCGAAAGCTATTGCAGGGGAATAGAAGCATTCTTCAAGGGCGAAGAATACAGCGACAATGATCCGGAAAGAACCATCATGCCCCGTTGCATATTCACTCAGAATCACGAATATACGGTTCTTGGAAGAAAGGTTAAGGTTGATTATGACCCTGTCAAGGCGCACGGTGAGAAATACGACTGGAACGCGCATACGATACCGAACGACATCAACCCGTATTACGGAAGCATATGGATAAGAAACATGCGCAGCAAGGACGATGTCCCGCACATATACAGAATGGTCCCGATGATAATGCGTCTGGCAAAAGAGGCACCTGATGCAAATGTAAGAAACGCTGCAACAAGGGCGGTTGCCTACCTGCAGGCATTTGCCAGAGACATAGTTGATTCAGGCTATTACATCAGAGCAAAGGACAAGGAAGGGAACACCAAGATAATGTTTGAAGAGGAAACGCAATGGCTGGTCAAAGACCTGATGAGCTTCGTAAATTTCGAAATGCTGGTGCCAAACGCAGAATGCAACGCTAAAATGACATCCGCTATTCTGGGCTACCAGGACCCGCTCTGCAACGACTGCGGGAGCGGCACAATAAACCTTTACGATATGGTCGCCGGCCAGGTTCACTATTACAATATGGCAATCGTCGTGTATTTCCATCAGGCTGCTATTTCGAATGCGCTCACAAACAACAAGGACTACATAGCACTGGAACTGCTCCAGGGAATGTCGGACAGGATGGATGCCATGATGGCAGGAAAAGGCAAACCTACAAGCGAACCATGCCCTGACTGGGAGCCTGATCTCGCAACCCACCTTCTGGTCGCAGCATCAAACGGGCTTCCTCTGAAGTCATCTGAAGCAAGATTGATCGCAAACGAGTACAGCAAGGCTGCGGATCATTATATAACATGGCCCAACTGGAATCTCTGGTCGCCGACAGTCCCGAACGGCATAGTATCCTACATACCGGGAAACAGCCCGACAACTGATACCCGTGTCGTGGGAGCAGACGAGCTGGCATTCCTCCTGGAGTACTGCTACTCCCCGTTAAGAAACTCGACAGGAGCAAAGCTCTGTGACTGCAGCATAGTGCTTGATCCATCACGCTGGGGTGAATAGAAATCTTCCCCAACGGGAAGATTTCTAACAGTTGATAAGCTGCTGAGCTGATAAGATTTTGAGCAGGACTTTCTCAAATCCGGCTTGGCAGCTTATTTTTTTCAACTTTGATTCTATCAGATTGACTTTTTGTTCTCGAAGTTGCTTAACAGCTTAATAGCTTATCAGCTTAACTACTAAACACTCAGGAGCCTAGAATGGATATAAAAGATATTCTTCCTTTACCTGACATGCGCGAGGCAAAAAGGATACTCTGTATTCAGCCGCACCCCGATGACATGGATATAAGTGCAGGGGCTACCCTTTCCATGCTTTCAGACCTGGGAGTCGAAATATATTATCTGACAGTGACCGACGACTCTGCGGGATTCAAGGATGCAGGCGCAGACGACCTTGTTCGCAGGCAGGACCAGCGCAAGGAAGAGCAGATGGCCGCCGGTAAGATTATCGGCGTAAAAGGGTACCACTGGCTCAATTACACCGATGCCGGCAACTGGTCACAGTATGATGCCAGAAACCAGATCATCAAGCATATCCGCATGCTGAGACCTGATTTTATTTTCACTGTCGACCCCTGGCTTATGTATGAGGCGCATATGGACCATATAAAAACTGGACACGCTGCAAGCGAGGCCCTGCTGCTTTACAACTTCCCGTTTATTATCACCGAGCCTGATATCGACAGGAATTTTGAACCCTATGACATCTCAGGAATCGCCTTTTCATTCACTGCAAGGCCGAATGTCGTCATCGATGTCGGCAAATACCGAGAGCGTAAATTCACCGCCATTGCCGAGCACAGAAGCCAGTTCACTGAAGAATCGCTGGGCATGCTCAAGATGTATGACGAGATGAGAGGCGGCGTTCTGGCCAAAGGAAAAGGCTTCGAGTCCGGCGAAGGGTTCAAGGTTCTGCATGCACAGTACATGCTTCACTGCTTCCCCGAGGCGATAGATTATTAATTTCAGTTATGAATTGCATGTGAATTTAACAGGTCTTATAAGTCCCGAATGAGACAGCTGAAAGCAGGGATTGACAGAGTAATCATAACGCCACCCCCCGGTATTTATCTGATCGGATATTCCGGAAGAAAGGGCGGTGCAGGAGAAGTACATACCGACCTAACGGCAACCACGCTCATTCTCGATGACGGAAATGAAAGGCTGGTCCTTATTTCACTTGACCTCCTCGCACTGAACCGGGAGACGGTTGATGCCATAAAGAGAGGCATAGGGTCAAGACTGGGTATTGCCGCAAAAAACATAAGGCTTTTCTGCTCACATACGCATTCCGGGCCGGTTGCCTGGCCTCCATATAAACCTGCATTTAAAGATAGCGTAAAATATTACCTTTACAGGCTGATGCTTTCGGCAGAGGAACCGCTTTCAACAAAAGGCATAATGACCAACTTCCTTTACTGCGACCGGCTGGTAAAAAGCGTGATTGTTTCTGCTGCCAGAGCTGAGGCAAACCTTATGGATGCTGAAATAAGTCATGCCAGGTCTCATTGCGCAATCGGCATTAACAGGCGTGAGAGACTTCCTGACGGCACAACAATTATAGGCTGGAACAGGCAAGGCATTGCCGACAGGAATGTTGATATCATAAGAATTTCAAGCGGAACTAAACCCATTGTCACAATTGTCAATTACGCCTGCCATGCCTGCGTGCTGGGAGAAGAAAGCAATGTGATATCCGCTGACTGGCCGGGAGCGATGAGGGAGCGGGTTGAAAATGTAACAGGCGGCCTGTGCATGTTCATTCAGGGGGCATGCGCCAACATAAACCCAGATGTCGAGTGGTCGGACGACAACAGGCCCGATGTAGAGCGGCTTGGCGGTATAGTCGCTGAAGCTGTTATTGACGCTGAAGAAAGGCTGGTGAAAATCAACCCCCTGCCCCTGTCGGCTGTTACAGACGAGGTTAACGCTTATGTCGATATCCCGGCAGGCATGGAAAAATTGAGCATTAAAGAAATTTACAGACCCATGCTTAAGAAAGGTGCGTCCATGCTCATGGAAGGGGCTGTGATACCTGAATTTATAATAGATCCGTTTCTAGATGTCCGCTATCCCTGGAAGACGATATTGGACAGTGACAAAGACGGTTATTTCACTCCTATACGAACCGGCGTGCTCAGGATAGGAGACATAGCAATAGCTTCGGCGTCAATGGAGACATTTACGGAAACCGGCATAGAAACAAAAAAGGACTCTCCTGCGCCAATAACACTTTTCAGCGGATATACGGATGGCATGACAGGCTATCTGCCGACGGCTGAGGAAATACCATTCGGAGGCTACGAGGTCGATGTCGTGCCTTACATTTATAAGCTTCCAGGCAGATTCAGGCTTGATACTGAAAAAAATATAAGGCAACAGATTTTATCGCTTATATCCGACAAATTTACAAGCTAAGGAGATATTATGGATTTCAGGAAAGTTCCCAGCAAGGAATCGCTTCTGGACAAATCAAAGAAGCATTTATTCATGTTCTCCCACCATGACGACGAAATCGTCAGCGCGGGCATCATACAGAGGCTGCAGCCGGGTGCTGCGCTTATGTGGCTGACGAATTCTGACGGTCTTTATTTCAAGGAGAACATCACACCAGAAGAATACGGGAAAAAGCGCGTCGCCGAAGGATGGAACGTCTCGCGCGAACTGGGGTTCAGGGATGAAGACGTCACTAACGGGCTCTATTCCGAAGTAGACAACTACAGGCTCTTTGTGGACTCGATCAAGAGCGAAGCGCAGTTCGAAGAAGGCATTACTTTCTGGAGAAAGCAGGGCCGCGACATTTACGCCAAGATAAAAAAACATGATCCTGACATAATCTGGACATATGCATTCCAGGGCGGCATGCCTGAGCATGACCTCACTCATGTCCTGACTGCGGCTTGCATAGACAGCTATGAAAGGGATTTCGGAAAGAAAATACAGATGGTGGAGATCCCTGCTTACGAGCTTACCGTGCTTATCTCTTTCCGCTTCAACCCATGGTACAAGGGAACCAAATATTATATCGACATGACGCGCGACGAGCTTTTAAAAAAGCTTGCTGCAGCCTTTCATTATCCTTCGCAGGTTGAACTGATCGAAAAATTCAGGAAAGTGATCGACAACCTGGGCAAGGCCTCAGGCCTCATCGGGAAGCCTTTTAATTTCGAGTCATACTGCGGCAGGGAATATTTCGCCCCTGTCTGCGAACCGCGCGATTATTCAAAGCCGCCCTACCGGATAGACTTTTTCAACTACATGTTCGACGACTATCTGGGAGAACCGGTCAAATTCATCGGCATGATGGACAGGATTTTCCATGAACTCTCAAAACCGGTGTTTCACATCAAGCAGGAGAACGACTCTGATGACGAGTCACATTCCAGCCACCAGAAAGGCTGCGCATGCTGCGGATAGCTTGAAACCTTGACAACAGGGCAATAATAAATCTAAACCGATGAGTAATTTTAAAATATCAGAAAAAGGATTATTAAAGGCATGAACCTCAAGGATTCCATATATACGAAGTTTTCTCTAGTTAATGAGATGATGGAAGCGCCGTCCCTCATCAGGAGTTTTGATTCCAAGATTTCAAGACCTGTCGCTTATTCAGTGATCCACAAACACAGGCTTTTATTTACCGGTGAGGGCTCGTCACGCATATTCCCGGCGAAGAATGCCATCTATCAGGCAAACAGGAGGGGGCTTGCCTTTAACATGATTACCGACGGCGGCAGGCAGTCCATGGAATATAACCTCAAAGACCACGTGGTCGTGGCGGCCAGCAATTCCGGAAAGACAAAGGAAGTCGTTTCACTTCTGAGAAAATTGAACGCTGAGGGATGCGATAACATCTATGGAATTACGGCACATGACAAAACCCCTATAATGGAATTGTCAAAAAAGGGTTTCCTGCTTAAATGCGGTGAAGAAAATGCCGTGGCCGCGACAAAATCGATTATCGAACAGGCGCTCTTTATGCTCTCGATTGTGGAAAACCTTTCCCCTACGGGTATGAAAGAGACCCTGCCGTCACTTGCTGATGCATTCGAGCAGGTGCTGACCATGAAGATCGATCCCGGCATTATAAAAATTCTCTCAGACGCCCCGCAGATATATTTTGCCGGAAGAAACAACGGAGTAGCTGAAGAACTTACTCTCAAGACAAATGAAATCACCCGTAAAAAAGCTGATTTTCTGGAAGGCACCTATGCAGTACACGGCATAGAAGAGGTCATGGATCCCCGTGAGGTTCTGGTGCTTATTGAACCATTCGCAGAGGAAATTCAGAAGTTCAGCGATGTCCTGGTAAAGGGCGTGGGTATGAAGATAATAGCCATCGATCACAAGGAGACCCCCTTCCCCACCATTATCATACCCGGGCTTGACCCCTATGACGAGTTCCTTCAGATAGCATCGGGCTGGAACCTGCTTGTCGAGACAGGCATAGGAGAAGGCATTAATCTGGACAAACCGCTACGCGCCAGGAAAGTTGGAAACATAGACGAAGGACCAACGATAAGGGCATCATGACTTCGTATACATTGCCCCTCATTGTCTCACCTCATCATTCTTTATTTTTACTTTCTCATTTTTAAAAATAGAATAAATGGCAATAATGAATTCCCAGGACAGAAAATATTACATTGACTGGCTCAGAGTGCTGGCCATGATCACAATATTTTTCTTTCACTCTGCAAGGTACTTCGATCAGGACGGCTGGCATATAAAGAATCCGCAAACCTTCTATGGATTCACTGTGTTCGTCGTCATCATAAGCCAGTGGATCATGCCCCTTTTTTTCATACTTTCGGCAATGTCATCGAAGTATTCACTTTCAGTCAGGACGAACGGACGTTTCGCTGCTGAGAGGATAAAAAGGCTCGGCATACCCCTCGTATTCGGAATATTCACACTGGCGCTTCCACAGGTGTATATCGAAAGACACTCGACAGGAAAGTTTGCCGGTTCGCTCATTGATTTCATTCCCCATTACTTCGACGGGTTCTATGCATTTGGTGGAAATTTCGCCTGGATGGGACTTCATCTCTGGTATCTGGAAATACTCCTCATATTTTCACTGCTCACGCTCCCCCTTTTCAGATCAATCGGCTCGGAAAGAGGTGCGAAGCTGATGTCCCGCTTTTCAGCTATTACTTCAAGACCCGGATGCATATATCTGTTCTTCATCCCTATCGCCCTGATGGAGATGATCGTGAATTTAAACCCCGACGGAATAGGCATTCGGGACTTCGGTGGATGGAGTCCTTTTTCCTATCTGGTATTCTTCATTACGGGTTTCATCATAGCCGCCAGAGAAAATTTCACCGACTCCATGGTGAGGCTGAAATTACATTCTGCAGCCCTGGCGGCTGTAATGACAGTTGTAGGCTACTTAGTCCTAACTTCAGTGGTATCAGACCGTTCCGTCCTCTTTGCATGTATCAGGTCCTTGAACTCATGGTGCTGGCTGTGCGCCATTGTCGGATGGGGCAAGTATTATCTCACCTTTTCGAATAAATTCCTCGAATACTCCAATGAAGCGGTACTTCCATTCTATATGCTTCACCAGACCGTAATAGTCATTGTGGGTTATTTCCTGATAAACCTTATTTTACCTGTTATACTAAAATATGTGATTCTTGCCTTCCTGTCGTTTGCACTGATAATGCTCATCTATGAATTCATCGTCAGGCGTTTCAGTGTCCTCAGGTTCCTGTTCGGAATGAAGACTTGAACAAAATGGGCATTTGTATTGATTCGCACAATTCAACTCTGTACATGATTATGGTGCAAGGCTCTTTATGATCAAGGCAATCATATTCGATTTTGACGGGACCATCATGGACACTGAAAGTACTGCCTTCAGCATATGGCGGGAAATCTATTCCTCACATGGACACGAACTGACCATTGAGAAATGGGCGGAATGCGTCGGCGTTCCTGAAAGCAGCTTCGATCCTTATGAAGACCTGATGGGGCTTACAGGCCTGCCTCTCGACCGTATGGAAATGGCACTTGCATACATGACAAGGGAATCTGAATTGAATAAGGGCCTGCCTCTGCTTCCCGGTATAGAAAAGATAATACTTGCTGCAAAAAGCATCGGCCTTAAGCTCGGAATTGCATCAAGCGCCGATCATAACTGGATCGAAGAGCACCTCGGCAGGAAAAGACTTTTAGGCAGGTTCGACGCAATCGTCTGCAGGGAGGATACTTACAGGCACAAACCTTTTCCCGAACCTTATCTCAAGGCAATCGAGGAACTCGGATGCAAAGTTTGTGAAGCAATCGCCATTGAAGATTCTCCGAACGGTATTAAGGCCGCCAAGGCTGCCGGGCTCTTTACTGTCGCCGTTCCCAATCAGGTAACCCGCTCCCTCGTGGGCGATGAGGCTGACCTCAAGCTTGAATCACTGGCGGATATCACACTTGATGAAATACTATCAAAGGCGACCATATGATAGACAAATGTATCAATCAAATTCTATCAGACAGAAGCAGATATCTTGTTGGTTTCGCCGATATGACCGGCCTTCTCAATGAAAAATATTGCGGCTATAATTATGCGATATCTCTTGCCAGAAAGCTCGATAAGGAGATTATCGATTCAATAGACAAAGGTCCTAACAGAACTTATTTCGACCATTATAATGAAATCAATCTCGAACTGAGTGAAGCAGTATTGAAGATATCCGCAAAGCTGACCGAAAACGGATATGACAACATACCGATAAATCCAACCGTTACAGACGGCATTCTCACCGATAACTATCATAAGACCTTAAGAATGGCGTTTTCCCACAAAATGGCGGCAACCAGGGCTGGAATCGGCTGGATAGGAAAAACAGACCTGCTCGTCACAAAGGAATATGGCCCCAGAGTAAGGCTGGCAAGCATCCTGCTTAAAGAAAAGATATTCGAGACAGGCATACCTTATGATCAGAGCCTTTGCGGCGACTGCGAAGTATGCGCTTCCTGCTGTCCTGCTCAAGCAGCAACCGGAGACTTATGGGATATACATACCGACAGGGACAGATTCTATAACGCCTTCAAGTGCATGAACAAGTGTCGGGAGCTCTCTCTTAAAAACCTGAACGAACACATCAGCCTCTGCGGCATATGCGTATCTGTCTGCCCGAAGGGACGGCAAAAATAAGAGACTGCTACTCAATATCGGTGACAACAGGCTGTGCCTGATTATGAATCCAGCTCTCAATGCCGAAGATAATCAGTGCGAACCATATTATCCCGAAACCGATAAGCTTCGACAGATTGAAAGGTTCTTTATAGATAACCACACCTACGAGAAATTGAAGAGTCGGTGCGATATACTGGAGAATGCCTATCGTTGTAAGCGGTATTTTCTTTACGGCTGATGCGAACATGAGGAGCGGCACTACCGTGATGACGCCTGCGCCCATAAGCAGCATGAGCGTTGGAACACCTGCATGAAAAACTACTCCGCTCCCGTTTAATTCCATTAAGGCAATGTAGACCGAGGCCGGCAGCAGAAGTATCCCGGTCTCGAGCGTGAGCCCGTTAAGCGAATCGAGTTCCCCCTTTTTCTTTACCATTCCATAGAACCCGAACGAGAAAGCAAGCACCAGGGCTATCCAGGGAATTTTGCCGTATGCGAAAGTGAGGAATGCAACACCGGCTCCTGCGATGAATATGGGAACCCACTGCCAGATGCGAAGCCTTTCCTTGAGAAAGAACACCCCGAGGAGAACGCTTATCAGCGGGTTTATAAAATACCCGAGGCTCGCCTCTACTATGAATCCCGCTCCGACAGACCATACATATGTAAACCAGTTTACGCCAATCAGCATTGCGGCCATAAAATATATCTTGAAGATTCTCGCATTCCTGATTGATTTACCAAGTGCGGCAACTCTCGACATTGCCAGTATTACAATGAGCAGACACAGGAAAGACCATATGATCCTGTGGCTTAAAAGCTGCGGCGCAGGGACATTATTCAGCTGCTTTATATAGACCGGAATGAATCCCCATATTATATATGCCGTAACGGCATACCAGATACCCCTGTTCATCCTTTATCCTGTAACAAACAACCTCGTTTAAAACAAAGAAATAAAATCGATTTCAGCTTCCATTCCCGGTATAAATTATTAAATCATGCTGAAATAAGAAAGGCCGCCAGAAGGCGGCCTTTCTTATTTTTCTATATCAATTGATCAATCTAGCAGAGTTCGAATACTGCAGCAGCTCCCATTCCGCCACCGATGCACATTGACTCAACACCATATTTCTTTCCGAGTCTCTGCATATTGGCAACAAGGGTAGCGGCCAGTTTTGCGCCTGTGCAGCCCAGAGGGTGGCCGAGTGCTATTGCGCCGCCATTGACGTTGATTATTCTCTTGTCGCTTTCATGCGACCAGAGCTCTTCGTCACTGATCCCCAGTTCGCGGGCACAGTAGAGCGCCTGGGATGCGAATGCTTCGTTAAGCTCGAATACGCCGTTCTTCTTCATATCATCAATTGTAATGCCGGCAATTTTAAGAGCCTTCGGTATGGCATATTTCGGACCAACGCCCATTTCATCAGCCCTGCAACCGGCCACTGCATACGCAATGATCTTTGCGATAGGCTTTACGCCAAGCCTCTTGACTGCTTCGCCGCTCATTAAAAGCGTTGCAGCAGCGCCATCTGTTGTCTGCGAGGAATTGCCTGCTGTTACAGTACCGCAGTTCTTTACCCATGGATTTGCATTGGAGAATGCCGGCTTCAATTTACCGAGACCTTCCATTGTCGTATCGCCACGGACACCATCATCAAATGTCTGCATCGTGACTGTCTTTACCCAGTCGCCGCCCTTTTCAACATATTTGACAGCGGGTGTTGGAATTATTTCGGTGAAGAGTCCCTTTTCCTGTGCAGCAGCAGCCTTCTTGTTTGAAGAGACAGCAAATGTATCCTGCATCTCTCTGGTTATGTCATATCTCTGGGCAACGTTTTCTGCAGTCATGCCCATCGATATATAGACGTTCGGGTTTTCCTTCGCCCATTCCGGGTCGGGCCTGGGAAGGTTTCCGCCCATCGGAACTATTGACATGGATTCACACCCTGCTCCGATTGCCACATCACACCAACCCGATAGGATTCGTGAAGTCTGAAGGGCAATAGCCTCAAGACCTGATGCACAGAACCTGTTGACTACTGCGCCGCAGGTATCGTCAGGGAATCCTGCCATCTGGGCAACTATTCTTCCTAAGTTAAGCCCCTGTTCCGCTTCCGGGAATGCGCAACCGACAAGAATATCTTCCACTTCTTTCTTGTCAATACCAGCCCTCTCCATGAGTCCGTTGAGAGCTGTTTTAAGAAGTATTTCCGGCCTGGTCTGATTGAAAGCGCCGCGGGCCCTTCTGCAACCGGGTGTCCTTACTGCCTGAACTATATAAGCTTCTCTCATTGTTAATCCTCCTGTCCTACAATTTCGCCTACAAGAACAGCGGTTTGCCGGTGGTCATGATGTTCTCGGCCATTTTCTGCGTGTTCTCGGTCTTCCACAGCTCAACGAATGCTTCCCTCTCAAGCTTCTGAAGGTATTCTTCGCTGACCAGTGTTCCTGAAGGTACATCTCCGCCAGACATGCAGAATCCTATCTTCTTGGATATCAGTTCCATATGTGGAGTGATCTTCCAGCCGAGTCTGAGATTCAGCATTTCAGCCTCTATCATGCCCTGCGCTTCTTTTCCGAATACCGGTATCTTCTTCTTGAGCGGTGGCGCATATCCGTCTTCAACCATCCTGAGAACTTCTTTCTTGGCTTCGCCTATAAGGTTGTCGCGGTTCATGACAATACGGTCTTCAGCTGTGAGGAATCCCCTCGCCCTTGCTTCTTTGGCTGACATGGTTGTCTTTGCCATAGCTACGCACATGAATGCTTCCAGGAAGAATCCGGCATAGTCCGTAACCTTTGAAATTTCGGGTTTGGATGTGATTGTCTTTCTCCAGAGGTTGATCATTCCGCACCCGCCTGGAACAAGTCCTGCACCTATTTCGACAAGACCTATTATCAGGTCCATATGTGCGACTATCCTGTCTGATGCAAGGCAAACTTCGCATCCGCCGCCTATCGAAATACCGTAAGGGGCTGCAACTACCGGGAACGGGGCATAACGCAGGCCCATGATTCCGGAATGGACATTTTTGATGAAACCGTCTATTTCGTCGAATTTGCCTTCTTTTGCGGCTCCCAGCATATATGCCAGGTCTCCGCCAGCCGAGAACGCACCGGGCATTCCGCCGGCCTGATTTCCGATTACCATACCGACACCGTTTTCATTTACATAATTGCCGGCTTCAGACATGAAATCGACCATCACCTTGTTGATCGCATTCATCTTCGAATGGAACTCGAGGCAGAATACGCCGTCGCCGATGTCTATCAAAGAAGCTGAAGCAGATGTCTTTACAACCTTGTTCTCAGCCCTCAATGCCGCAAGGCTTATCGCTGCAGGATTGACTTTGACAGCTTTGTATGCGCCTGTTGCAAAATCAAAGAACATCCTTTTGCCTTTTTCAAGCTTGTAGAATGATTTGGCGCCTGATGCGAGCATCTTCTCAACGTTCGCAGGGACTTTCATTCCGTCTGCCTTCATTTTCGCTACTGATTTCTCTACTCCGATTGCATCCCAGGACTCGAATGGACCGAGTTCCCAGTTGTATCCCCATTTCATTGCGTTGTCGATTTCAACAACCGTGTCTGAAATTTCGGGGATTCTGTTTGCGGAATAAATGAATGCACCAGCAACAACCTTCCATGCAAACTGAGCGCCCTTATCATCTCCGTAAACAACTGCCTGCAGTTTATCGGAGAGGGTCTTGGCTGCCTTTGCTGCATCAAGGCATGCAAATGTCGGTTTTCCAGCTTCTACATACTCACCTGTCTTGGCATCGATAACCAGTTTAACCCTTTTCCCTTCAGGTGTTTTGTCTTTCTTGTAGAAACCGGCTTTTGTCTTGTTTCCAAGGAGTTTCTTGTCCAGCATTGTCTTGATGAAATCGGGAATTATGAACACATCCCTTTCTTCATCATTTACACAATTGTCATATGTTCCTTTGGTAACATGGGTCATTGTATCAAGACCAACAAGGTCTGCTGTTGCGAAGATAGCAGTCTTCGGACGGCCAAGTGCAGGCCCGAACAGTGCGTCAACTTCGGGAATTGAAAGCCCGTCTTTGAGCATCTGATTGATCGTGAGGCTGATTCCATGGATACCTATGCGGTTTCCGATAAAGTTCGGTGTGTCTTTTGCCCAGACTATACCTTTGCCGAGTCTGTTTTCTCCAAAGTCTGCAACAAAATCGAGTATCTCTTTCTTTGTTTCCGCACCAGGGATGATCTCAAGCAGATGCATCCAGCGGACAGGATTGAAGAAGTGCGTCCCAAGGAAATGTTCCTTGAAGCCTTTGCTCAATCCCTCGGACATGTCTTTAAGAGGAATTCCGGAAGTGTTTGATGAAACGATCGTGTCTGGCTTTCTGATTGTTTCCAGCCTCTTGAAGAGTTCCTGTTTGATCTTGAGGTTTTCAACAACGACCTCTACGATCCAGTCACAGTCTGCAAGCTTGTCAAAGTCGTCAGTAAGGTTGCCGGTTTTAATGCGTGCCAGGTCTTCTTTCTGGAACAGCAACGGCGGTTTTGCCTTCTGCAGAGCTTCCATGCCTGCTAAAACAAATCTGTTTCTGGCCTTGGGATCGTTCTTTTCCTCATCCTTCAGGTCGAACGGTACGATGTCAAGAAGTACGACATCTACGCCAGCACCGGCCAGCAGAGCGGCTATTCCGCCACCCATGATGCCTGAGCCGATAACTCCAGCCTTTTTGATTCTCCTAACCATACTACCTCCTGCGTTAGTGATTTATTAACATTTCTATAAAGCCGAAAATTATGATTGAAGAATGAATCAACGTTCAGTCTATACAGCATGCTCCATGTTAAATCAAGAGTTCTTTATTATAAATATAGTTTTTGTTAATGTACAGATCATCATTTTTTTGTTTGGTTCACAATAAAGGCTGGGTTTAAATTATGAAGCGATTATCTCCTGAAATAACCGGTGTACTCTGGATGGTTTCGTCTTCAATTCTGTTCAGTTTCATGGCCGTATTCGTAAGATATGCGAACAGCCATTACTCCCTGAGCGGATGGAAGACTTCCGAGATGAGGTTTGCTGTCTGCATCCTGGTCATTCTCGGACTGTCACTGTCAAGGAAATATCCGTTAAAATTTGTCAACTACTCATGGCTTGCCTCCCGTGGGATTTTCGGAGGAGTAGCCGTCTGTATCTTCTTCTATGCAATAAACAAAATCGGCATGGCAAAGGCGACTGTTCTTACATTCACCTATCCTTTATGGGCCGCCATGCTTTCACCTCTTGTTTTCAGGAAACCCGTCTCAACAGGACTATGGATTGCAATCATTGCAGCTTCTATTGGATTGTATCTGATAGTCATACCGCCTGAAGGTATCGTTTCAATATCGGCAATGGACTTACTGGCCCTTTTTGCAGGCCTTCTTTCCGGTTGGGCAATACTCTCGATCAAAAAGCTGCATGAAACAGACTCATCAAGGGCAATACTGTTTTCTCAATGCCTGTTCGGACTCATGTTCGCCATTGTCCCGTCATATGGAGAGGGTTATTCATTTCCTCCAGGTGCATGGGGGATGCTGATACTCATTGGTATTGTCGCCGCGGTTGCCCAGCTCCAGATGACCCATGCCTATAAATTTGTCGGAGCAGCGGAAGGTTCGCTTATCAGCATACTTAATCCTGTACTTAACGTTTTTCTTGGGGTAATATTTTTCAAAGAAACACTGACACTCAGAATGTTCATCGGTTGTGCAATTGTTTTTGCATGCTGTATTTATGCGGCAATACCCGGCGAATATGAAAGCGAGTGTTAGTTCATTTCTGCACCAAAATAATATTGAATATCTTAAAGAGGAGGACTTTATTAATTATGAGACTTTTTAAAAAAACCTGTTTTTTATCAACTGTAATTCTATTCATTGCGATTATGTCTATCCCGGTATCAGCCTTTTCCGCTCCCTGTGACATGGACCCGCCTTTTTCTTCAAACAATCCCGCCTGGCAGACATTTCGTCTGCAATGGGATAAGCACTGGGACGGAAAGAACAACGATCAGATGATTTCCACTCTCAAAGGGATCGAAAAAACAGACCCTGACAATGTCAACCTCAATCTGTGGCTTTCAAGGGTATATTGCCTCAAGGGAAAACGCTCTTCCGGAAAAACTAAAACCGAATCTTTCAGAAATGCGGTGAATTATGCATCAAAGGCAAGAGAATTGGACAAAGACAATGTCCTGGCTGTAAAACTACTTGTTGATGCCTCAGCCAACATAGACTCATATGCTACTATCGCATCGAAATATGGAAACTGGATAAAAGACATTTCCCCTCAGCCTTACATCGAAACAGTTGAAGCGGCTTCGAACCAGCCCGGCTGGGACGCATTCGCCAGACTCTGGGCAAATCGCCATGACATCGAAAAATCTATTCAGGCTCAGAAAATTGCCGAAGGATGGGCAAACGCAAACCCTAATAATGATCTCCTGCAGCTTTGGGCATGCAGGACAAGCTATAGTGTTGGTGAATACTGGGACAGTCTGGGTGAACATGATTCAAAGGCCATGCCGTATTACAAAAAAGGGATACTATATGGTGAAAAAGCAGTGAAATTAACACCTCACAGCGTGCCTGCAAAATACTGGTATAATGCATGCCTTGGCAGATCCGTCCAGACGACGAGCATATTCACCAAGGCAAGCCATTTCTCGACATTTTTCGAGCTTGTCCTCTTTTTCTGGCGTGAAAATTCACAGTATCATTACTTCGGGTTCGGCTTAACCATGGCGCCCATGATAACAAACGGCGGATGGGTTACCGAAAAAGGCATGAACGCGGCAGGCGTTACAGTGGACAACATACTCACATCACTGGACATAGCGGCGATAATGTATCCAGACTTCATCCAGATACCATATTCAAAAGCACTGCTGCTTTCATACAAAGGCAAGAAAGATCAGGCTATGAAAATCCTTGAGAACATCATTTCCAGAAATCCTGACAAGGGATCGGCTATAACGGCTGAAAACCGATGCAACCAGAGAATGGCAAAGGTGCTGTATAACGAATTGAAAAAAGGAAAGTGATTCATTATGAAATATGTCTATTGCTCAGGTCCACTCTTCTGCCCTGAAGAAACCGCCGGTATGGCCGCAATAGCAAAAGTCCTTGAAGATGCCGGATTTAAAACATTTCTGCCGCAGAGAGACGGCATCGAACGCTTTGTGAGCAGATTTATAAACACCCCCTTAAATGTGGATATATTCGGCAGTAGGAGGAATATGGACAAAGCCATATTCGCTCTGGATGTATATCAGATAGTTAAGAGGTGCGACTGCCTCGTGATGAATATGAACGGCAGGGTGCCTGATGAAGGGGCCGTGGCAGAGGCAGGTATAGCATTTGCCTCAGGAAAGCCTGTTATCCTATACAAGAATGATGTCAGGACGATATTCAAAGGCGGTGACAATTCAATGATCACAGGCCTTTCCGCATATCCGCCAGTAAGCAAACTCAAAATGCTGCCTGCTATCATAAGAGGCATCGAGCCATCTCAAGCAAATATTTCAGGAAGACTGCTTGAGGTGGCAAATTACGGAGAAAAGATATGGTCTTTTCTTAAACACGTTCCATCATCAGGATTGAACAGTGAAGAGCAGAGAGAGATAATCAATGAAATAATCAGAATATCAGAGGCTCAGACAGACAATTAATTTATTAACAGGGAGGAATTACATGCGCAATCCTTTGGTTAATATGTTAAAAATCGTATGGCTTTCTTTATGGGCTGTAATAGCCACTCTGGTGCTTTTTATCCCTATTACATTAGCGGCCATATCGAGCAGGACAGGCAATCTGGCTTTCACCCTTTCCAAACTCTGGGCTTATACCCTCCTTATTATTACAAACGTCCGTCCTCATATTATCGGAAAGGAAAATATCAGAAAAGGACAGTCATATATAATAATATCAAACCACCAGTCGGAGTTCGACATCCTTGCACTGGTTACCACTCTCGGCATACAGTTCAGATGGATTATCAAGAAAGAACTGAAAAAAGCACCCCTATTCGGTTATGCCCTTTTTAAGTCGAGGAACATCTTTATCGACCGGTCAAATACCCAAGACGCCATAAAAAGCATCAACGAAGGCGTGAGCAGACTTCCTGAAGGCGCGAGCGTCATGTTCTTCGCCGAAGGCACCAGAAGCAATGACGGAAGTATTCAGCCATTCAAGAAAGGCGGCTTCATGATAGCAGTTGAAAGAGGCCTTCCCATACTTCCGGTCACCGTCAACGGCAGCCGCAGGACACTGCCCAAGAAAAGTCTGGTTTTCAGTCCCGGCCCCATTGAAGTAATTGTCGGTGAACCTGTTGAAACCTCTGGTTATTCCCATGAAACCATACAGGAGCTGATTGACAGGACCCGTGGAATAATAATTTCAAACTACAAGATAAACTATCCGGATTAGGAAAGAGGCCGTGAGACCGGCCTCCTTCCATTAATCTTCAATTCTGTTCCGGATCGGATGTCATTCATCCTGTTATTCTGCCTTTTTGTCTTTTTTTTCAGGAACAAAAAAGGTGTAGATCAGAAGACCCACCATGCCGACAGAGATATACATGTCGGCGACATTGAATGTAGGCCACCTGTATGTGAATGCATGGACATTGATAAAGTCTACAACTTCATTGTGAACAATCCTGTCCGTCAGGTTTCCGATTGCCCCTGCAAGTATAAGGCAGAGTATAGCCTTCAATATCAGAGAGTCATCATTGGACTGCTTGAAAATAATGAATATGGCAACAATGGCAACTACTGTCACCGTAAGGAAGAACACAAGCCTGTATGAATCGGGTATGTCCTGCAGGAGACCGAATGCAACTCCCGTGTTCCTTACATGTATAATCTCGAAATAATTGGGAATTACGGTTATGCTGTCCCCTATCTGCATTCTTGTCAGTATTATCCATTTCGTTACCTGATCTATCAGATAGAGTGGGAACATAATAAGAAGCCCCCACTTCAAATATGATTTTATGTCAGCTGTGAAGCGCATCTTGCACACACCTCCGGATGATCTTTACCGGCGCCTATATCTTTGCTGTAGTTCCAGCACCTGGGACACTTTACACCTGTAGATTTTGAAACCGAAATGCCAAGCTGCTTGAAGCTTTCACTTTCAATAAAGGGACCATCACCCTTTGCGACTTCGACTTCGGATACGATAAATACATCCTTAAGTAAGCCTTTTACTGAATCAACAAAATTAAAAGTATCACCATCGGCAGTAATCTTCACTACTGCATCGAGCGGATGCCCGATAATCTTATCGCGTCTGGCCTGTTCCATGGTCTTCGATACTTCCTGCTTGAGGGCTATAATTTTCTCCCATTTCCCTGCCAGGACATCATCCTTCATTGCTTCTTCAACAACAGGCATAGAAGAAAGGTGTACGCTTTCCTCCTTGCCTTCAAAGGCAGGCATATAATCCCATATCTCTTCTGCCGTGAACGAGAGGATCGGAGCAACAAGCCTGGTAAGACTGGAAAGAATATTGAAGAGCGCCGTCTGTGCAGAGCGCCTGTCTACGCTGTCCTTTTTATAGACATAGAGCCTGTCCTTTAATATATCGAGATACAAAGCACTCATATCAACTACGCAGAAATTATAAATCTGCTGGTAAATGGCATAAGGTTCGAAATCATCATATGCCTTCCTGACCTTTTCAATGAGATCCTGCATCAGATGAAGGGCGTAGCGGTCAAGCTCGAGCATATCGTCATACGCAACAGAGTCTTTCCCCGGGTTGAAATCAGAGAGGTTGCCTAATATGAACCTGACCGTGTTCCTTATCTTGCGGTATGTCTCGACAAGCCGGTCAACTATTTCGTTTGAAATGCGTATGTCGTTAGTATAGTCCTGTGCGCTGACCCATAATCTCAGAACCTCGGCACCATATTTGTCTATTATTTCCTGCGGGGCTATTGTGTTGCCAAGAGATTTGGACATCTTGCGTCCTTCGCCGTCAACCACGAAACCGTGTGTCAGGACTGAGCGGTAAGGGGCATCCCCTCTCGTTCCCACAGAGCATAGCAGGGTCGAATGGAACCACCCCCTGTGCTGGTCAGAACCCTCAAGATACATATCAACCGGCGAGCCTATCCTTTCGTCTTTTTCACACACTGCCGCATAGCTCACACCTGAATCAAACCATACATCGACAATATCTTGCTCTTTTTCAAATTCCGCCGATGAACAGTTCGGGCACATAGTCCCTTTTGGCAGAAGCTCTTCCGCACTTAAAGCAAACCAGGCATCCGAACTTTTTTCAGCAAATATGTTCGCAACATTTTCAGCCGCTTCGCCTGAAACCAGGACCTCGTTGCATGATTTGCAGTAAAAGACCGGAATTGGAATACCCCAGGCCCTCTGACGTGAAATACACCAGTCAGGTCTGTTCAGAATCATGTTGTATATCCTGTCGCGGCCCCATCCAGGTATCCAGCGCACCTTATCGATTGCCTTCAATGCTTTTTCACGCAGGCCGTCGTGTTCCATGGAAATGAACCACTGCCAAGTCGAGCGGAAAATGATAGGGCTTTTGCAGCGCCAGCAGTACGGGTAGGAGTGGGAATATTTATCTTCATTAAGCAATGCGCCCTTCTCAGACAGCACCCTGTTTACATTCGGATTCGCATCGAAAACAAACTGGCCTGCGAAACCTTCAACATCTTTCGTGAACCTTCCGTCATTATCGACCGGCGCGTAGACTTCAAGACCGTACTGCTTTCCTATCTCATAGTCTTCCTCGCCATGCCCCGGAGCAATGTGAACACATCCGGAACCTGTATCAAGGGTTACAAAGGGGGCATTGATAATCAACGAATCACGCTCATACAGAGGATGACATGCCTTCATGCCTTCAAGGGCCTCACCCTTGAATACTGCAAGGGTTTTATACTCGCTGACACCGGATGCTTTCATGACGCTTTCCACCAGTTCGGAAGCCATTATCAGCACATCAAACCTGTCGGTCTTCACAGCTGAATATTCCATGTCCGGATGCAGGGCAATGGCAAGATTGGCAGGGATAGTCCAGGGAGTGGTGGTCCATATTACGACATAGACGTTTTCACCTCTAAGCTCTGGTATGGCTCCGGAAACATCTGTTGTCATTTTAAACCTGACAAATATGGCAGGTGTTACCTGATCATGATATTCAACCTCGGCTTCGGCAAGTGCCGTTTTGCACTTTGCGCACCAGTAGACAGGCTTTCTCGCCTTATAAAGCGAACCTGCTGAAATGAACTTTCCAAGCTCATGGGCAATAGACGACTCGTATTCATTTTTCATTGTAAGATACGGGTCTTCCCAAAGCCCTAGAACTCCAAGTCTTTTGAACTCGTCTCTCTGTATGTCAATATATTCTGCCGCATATTTCCGGCATTCTTTTCTTATATCAAGTTTGCTGAGTTCGGCCTTCTTTTCCCCCATGTTGATTTCTACCTGATGCTCTATCGGAAGGCCGTGGCAGTCCCATCCGGGTTTGTAGAATGTATCGTATCCCATCATGAAAAAAGACTTTACAATTATATCCTTTAAAACCTTGTTGAGTGCGGTCCCAAGGTGTATATGGCCGTTGGCATACGGCGGTCCGTCATGGAGTATGAACTTTCTCCTGCCTTTGGATTTGTCAATGATCTTATGATATAGTTCTGTATCTTCCCAGCGCTGAAGAAGCTCGGGCTCTTTTTTTGTAAGGCTCGCCTTCATGGGAAATGGTGTTTGCGGCAGACAAAGCGTATCCTTGTAATCCATCACTACCTCCTTGAATATTCATCGTCTGTATCGCATGAATCCTCTAATTGTCAATGCCAGAGCTTTCTTACAGTCAAATAAAAAAGGCCGGTGGAAACCGGCCCTCTTACAAAGGTTTTCAATATGTATGTTATAAACCTAATATCGACTGCACATTATAGTATTCACTCTTGAATATCTGCTCATACGCACCGTCGGACTGCTGCCAGGAAATAGCCGCATTACCGCTGCTGCTCATAACGACCTGGGGAACAATGGCGTCCTGATTGTCCTGGCTTATGTTATCGGTCAGTGACTGAGGTATTGACCAGTTTAGAAGCTGAGCCGGCAGACCCGCAACAGCTCGTAATTCACTCTTGAATATCTGGTATTTTCCTGCTGCCTCGTTCTGCGAATCCTTCTGATACCATACGATAATCGAATTTCCTTTATTGTCTATCGCAACCTGAGGAAGCCATGCAGATGTATCTGCAACACTTATGCTGTCTGATATGCCATTGGGATGCGTCCAGATGTTATTTCTCAATTCACTTTTGTATATCATCACTATACCGCTATCAAGTTCCTGTTCCCACGTTATCACGGCACTCCCGCTATCGTTCAGTGCAACCTGAGGATAGTACGCATTGCCAGCATCAGAACTTATGTTGTCTGTCAGACCGGTTGGATGGTCCCATGCTACGCCTGAGAAGAAGCTCATAAATATCTGATATCTGTAACCGTCTCTCTGCTCCCATGTAATGACAGCCTGTCCCGAATCGTTCATTGCCGCCTGCGGATAGTATGCATCCTCGGCGTTGGGGCTGATATTATCCCCGAGGCTTAAAGGATTCGCCCATATGCCATCTCTGCGCTCACTCTTGAATATCTGCCATTTTGCACCGTCAAACTGCTCCCATGCAACTATTGCATCCCCGGTCTCATCCATTGCAACAACAGGATAATATGCATCCTGCCCGTCAGGACTGATGTTGACGAGCGCGGATCCCGGATGCATCCATAAACCGTTCGTACATTCGCTCTTGAATACCTGAAAAACGGAACCGTCTGACTGCTGCCATACAATTACGGCATCTCCTGAAGTGTTCATAACAACTCTGGGATAATTTGCATCTGTACCAGCAGGGCTTATAGAATCATTAAAATCGAGAGGATGAGTCCATACCCAGTTTTTCCTCTCACTCTTATATATCCTGTAATTTGTTCCATCATGCTGCACCCAAACTATAATGGCATCTCCGTTATCATTGATTGCAACCCTTGGATAATATGCGTTTCTCCCTTCCGGACTGATATTATCCGTCAGTTTGGTTTTAGCCCATAAGCCGTTTACAAACTCTGCCTTGTAAATCTGGGAATTGACACCATCGGATTGTTCCCATACAACCAGGCCGTTTCCGGCTGAATTGATGGCCATCTGGGGATTTTTTGCATCCTGACTATCAGGGCTTATATTGTCTGTAAGGTTTGTCGGGTTCGTCCATTTTTTACAGCCAACCGACAGACCGCCAGCAATAACAAGAAAAATAATCATGATACACAGCTTGCTTCTAACCGGACTCATCATAACCTCTCCTTTAAAAAAGATGTTCAGTGAATTGAACAGTTTTGTTCTTTAAATTCAGAAAATATGCAAAAAACATGCAAAATTCCAAGTCGTTGAAATCAATAGTTTCATTATAATTCAGTGTTTAGAAAATTCATGTTTTGTTGAAAATATTTTCTCCGATCCTGGAAATTGTTTGCTTTATTTATTCGTTGATCAGACTTCAAGCTTTCCGCAAATTTCTTTTATCCCCATGATGCCATGATCGGATAAGTATCCCGATATGCCTTCTATAATCCCGGGAAGACAGAACGGTTCGACAAGAAGCTGAGTTCCTATCTGAACAGCTGAGGCCCCTGCCAGGAAAAACTGTATGGCATCCTTGTATGATGCTATACCCCCTGCCCCTATAACCGGTATTGCTACATGCCTTGATACATCCCACACTATTTTCAAAGCTACAGGTTTTATGGCCGGGCCTGACAAACCTCCTGTGATATTGCCCAGAACAGGTCTTCTCGTTTCCTCATCAATCACCATTGCAGGTATGGTGTTTATGCATGTCAGTGCATCTGCCCCGGCCTCCTCTGCGGTTGCCGCCATCCTGCAGATGTCACTGGACATGGGAGAAAGCTTCACTATTAATGGCTTTTCAGTCTTTTTCCTGACCAAGCTCACAAGTTCTCCCAGTACACCGGGGTCTCTGCCGAACTGGATGCCTCCCATTTTCACATTCGGACAGCTGACATTCATCTCAAGAGCTGCAATGCCTTCAATGCTCAATCTTTCAGCCATGAGGACATACTCTTCCTCTGAATTTCCAAAAAAGTTGACAATGACGGGGGTATCAAAGCCCTTGAGGAATGGAAGCTTTTCTTTAAGGAATTTCTCGACACCTACATTCTCCAAACCTATTGCATTGACCATTCCACTTGCAGCTTCAGCTACGCGAGGCGTCGGATTTCCTTCTTTCGGGTTGATGGACAGGCCTTTGGTTATGATGCCGCCCATTTTATTCAAATCCAGTATCTTTGAAAACTCCTCTCCATATGCAAATGTACCTGATGCATTCATAACTGGATTTTTCAGCACCAGTCCGCGCCCGAGATCGACTGCCAATTGAGGTTGCTTTACCATATGATTTCCTCTGCATTGAAAACAGGGCCAAGCGCACATACACTTTTATTTCCTGAAACTGTTTTAACGACGCAACCGGCGCACACTCCGAAACCGCATGCCATTCTTTCTTCCAGGGAAACCTGGCAGGAGATTTCCATACGCCTTGCTATATCGGCCACTTCTTTCAGCATTGCCAGAGGGCCGCAGGTATACACCATGCAGGATTTTTTCAGGCTCATACCAGAGAAAAGTCCTGTGACAAGTCCCTTATATCCGACAGAACCGTCTTCTGTTGCGATTTCAGCCCTCGCAGGCATATAATCGAAAGGGATATCTTCTTCAGTTTTCGCACCAATAAGAAATTTTCCTTTCTTAATTTTGTTATAAAGGGACAGGAGCGGAGGAAGACCTATTCCACCGGCTACATAAACCACCTGACCTTTATCCTCGATGCTGAATCCGTTTCCAAGAGGACCCATGATTGAAATCCTTTCACCCTCCCTGAGCATTGAAAGCGCAATCGTCCCTTCACCTCTTGTTTTGTAAAGCAGAGCAAGCACCCCGTCTTTAAGTTCCATTATCCCCAGAGGCCTTCTAAGAAATGCCCCCGGCGATGGTGCTTTAACCATTACAAACTGGCCGGGAATGTATGGGTCCATTTCGCATTCAAGGGTTAAAAGATAAGTATTTGCTGCAATCTGTCTATTGCTTATGACAGTGGCTTTTAATTCTTTCAAGGATCCCTCCATAATTTTATAAAGCTCTTTTTCTCCTTATGAAACCCATTTCCACAATACAGCCGCCGAGACCCCCAGGATAAAAGCACCCGCCCAGGAATACCGAGAGTGCATTCTTTTGCCTGTTACAAGACCGGCAAGGCCAATCATAACCGAAACCGCAGGCATATATGAAAAAACCTTCATGGCCTTCTGAGGCAGCACCGGAATTATAAACCATGTGATTAATGAAAATACAGAAACGCAAACAGCAGTAATCACTAGCATCTTGATATATACTCCCGCCAGCGATTTGATCATTACCGAATCGATTTTCTTCAGCCAGTCATCTCCAAGCCTGTCTGGGATGTCTTCATTTGTTTTCATGATATATGCATCCATTTCCCTTCCGATGATGAGTGACGGCACACACAATACGAGTGCGAATCCTGCTGCGGGTAGATTTTCCATTGTCTGTGAGGCTACATATGCCACTGGGAGGGCAACAACCGTACAGAAATTCTCGTCATACGGGAGATAACCGCCGACCGGTGGGGCATAAAGCCCTATAATCTCCAATGAAACTCCTATTATAAGGGCCACTTGGATATTACCCAGGATTAAGCCGAGAATTGCAGAAATAACAACAGGCCTGCTTATCTGCATCTGAAGCGCATACTCTCTATCCATCCAGAGCAATGCACCGATAAATACTGATGCTGTGATGGATGTTATCATTCTCCTAAAGTATCGAGTATATGTTTAATGTCAATCTCTTTTTCTCTCGGTACAGACTGGAGATTAATTGATATTCCCTGTGCTGTCATTTCTTTGAGCATAAGGATATCCTCTTTGTTAACCCAGAACGAATACATCAGTTGCTTATCAGCACCGGATGAACGCATGTTGCCGAGATTTATCTTTGCTGAAATCTCTTTTTGTACAATCCTGTATGCATCGAGCACAGAGGATACGATTATCAGTGTCGTTTTATTTAAAAGTTCAGGGTCTTCTGAAAGGTCCTTTACGCTTTCTACACTAACCATCCTGAGTTTTATTCTTTCTGGTACTGCCATCGAGAGTATAGCCATCTGGAACTGATCTTCTGCGAGCATATCATTTGCCACCACGACACATTGTGCCTTCAGATAAGGGATCCATGATTCAAGTATCTGGCCATGAATCAGTCTGTCATCGACCCTTATCAGAACTATATTCATTATTTTTTAGCTGTGGGCGCCAGTATTTCAGATGCAATATATATATTGCTCTTTCCGCTTTCCTTTAACAATTGCGCCATATCTTTTATTGACCTGTTCTCCCGTTTTGTTATTGCCCCTATCAACATGGGAAGATTTACACCAGTTATGACCTCAACTTGTTCTTCAAGGAATGACAGACTTATATTTGACGGCGTTCCTCCGAACATGTCGGTCAGGATTATAACACCATCGCCGGTATTAACTTCCCTGATGGAAGTCTTCAGCATTTTTCTGAGCTTTTCCACATCGCTTCCCTGACAGAATGAACATGCCTTCACTCCTTCAACATGCCCGACAATAAGCTCTGCAGTTTCAATTAACGAAGATGCAAGATTACCGTGTGCAACAACAAGAATGCCGACCATTAAACTCCTCCCTGTGAAAGTTCTCGATGAACAACTTTGCAATTAAATTTTGCTTTTTCAACAAGTTGTCCTATTTCCTCGGCTATTGCCACAGACCGGTGCCTGCCCCCCGTGCAACCGATTGCAATATTCAGATATGATCTTCCCTCTTTTCTGCACAAAGGTAATATAAATGATATGAATGCCCTGGTTTTCTTTATGAAATCTTTGTAGACTTTATGCGAGTTGAGCCATTCCTTGACATCAGGATCAAGTCCTGTTTTTTTCATCAGGCTCTCTACAAAATGAGGGTTCGGAAGATACCTGACATCAAGGACAATGTCGGCATCAAGGGGAATGCCCTTTTTGAATCCGAATGACCTGACTTCAACATACGTGCCTTTCGATGCAATGACTCTTTTCATTATCTCTTTAATGCGTCCTGCAAACTCGTGTATATTAAGATTTGTCGAATCAATCACAAAATCCGCCATGTCTTTTATGGGAGTCATTATCTCCCTTTCAGCTTCAATAGCCTCAAGCAGATTAGGATAGTTATCACTCAGAGGATGCCGTCTCCTGGTCTCCTTGAACCTGTTCAGCAGTGAGCCTGTCTTGCTTTCTATGAAAATGAGCTTTGTAACGGGCATTGTCTGTTTCATTGCCAGGATTGCCTGTGGAGCCATCTGACCGAATGCATCAGCCCCTCCCCTGATATCGACGCCGAAACATACCCTGGATAGATTCAAGGATGCGAAGTCAT
This sequence comes from uncultured Bacteriovoracaceae bacterium, assembly GCA_964400685.1. Taxonomy (GTDB): domain Bacteria; phylum Desulfobacterota; class Desulfomonilia; order UBA1062; family UBA1062; genus DATCTV01. Next base: position 40,209 of record CAYNVT010000012.1, read on the forward strand.
ACATCTCAACAAGCTTTGAAAGCATGTCCACAGGAATATTGTCCATGCAGAAAAAGCCCTCGTCCTCTATCGCTTTCATCGCGCTGGACTTTCCCGAACCGCTCAAACCTGTAACGATAAGGAATATGGGCTGTTTCATAATCTCTCCTGCCTATAAGCCGGATTCTCTGATCCTTTTAATAGCACAAAATTCGCCGCACATGGTACAGACATCGGAGCTGCCTATTTCACTTGATTCCCTCAGCTTTTTTGCATTTTCAGGGTTGAATGAGAGCTCGATCTGAGTTTCCCAGTCAAGCTCCTTTCTTGCCTTCGACATGGCGATGTCCCTCTCCCAGGCATATTTCATACCTTTTGCAAGGTCGGCTGCATGAGCTGCTATCCTGGACGCTATAACTCCATCAACGACATGTTCGACCGTAGGCAGCCTCAGGTGTTCGGCAGGAGTTACATAGCACAGGAAGTCAGCACCCATATAAGCTGCAAGTGCTCCGCCGATGGCACCCGCTATATGGTCATAGCCGCTTGCACAATCTGTCACCAGTGGTCCTAGAACATAAAATGGCGCCCCTTTGCACAATGACTTCTGAAGCCTTATATTTTCTTCAACCATATGAAGCGGCACATGGCCCGGACCTTCAATCATAGCCTGCACGCCTTTTTCCCTGGCGCGCTGTGCAAGTTCGCCCAGCGTCACAAGTTCGGTTATCTGGGCGCGGTCTGTAGCATCCGCAATAGAACCCGGCCTCATACCGTCTCCAAGAGATACCGTGACATCATATTCCGCCAGAATATCCAGTATATCGTCATAATACTCATACAGGGGAGATTCCTTTGAATTCTTTCTCATCCATGAGACCATGAAGGCGCCGCCCCGGCTGACTACATCCAGTATTCTGGTCTGCCGTTGAAGTGCATTCAGTGCATTCAGGTTGACGCCGGAATGAATCGTCATGAAATCGACACCCTCTCTGGCCTGGGATTCAACTGTCTTGAGAAAATCATTGATGCTCATATCCGTAATGTCTCTTTTCTTCCGGGACAGATCATAAGCAGTCTGATAGATGGGCACCGTACCGACCATTACCGGTGAGGCCTTTATTATCTTTTTCCTGATTGCATTGAGTCTGCATCCAAGTGAAAGGTCCATAACGGAATCAGCGCCTGAATCGACAGCCGCCTTGAGTTTCCTAAGCTCCTCGTTCATATCCATATGATACGGTGAAGAACCAATATTCGCATTTATTTTAGTCCTGAGCCCTTTTCCTATTCCCCTTATGCATTCAAGATTTCTTTTGCTGTTCTTCGGAATTACAATCGTTCCTTCCGCCAGCCCTTTTCTGATATATTCGGTACTCAGCCCCTCGTATCTGGCTACTACAGCCATTTCATCCGTCACTATCCCTTTTCTTGCATTTTCCAGCAGAGTCATATTTTTTCTCCAAAATTGTTCAGGAAAGTCATCTCCGCATAAGGATCCATTGCATCCTGAACTGCTCTGATAACAGCGATGTTGTTTATTCCCGTTCCCTTTAGTTCCCCTATATTATCCCTGTTTATTCCACCAATGGCAACGACCGGATGATGTGATTTTTCCACTGCTTTTCTTAATTTTCCAACACCTGTTACAGGATCGGGGCTTTCTTTCGAATCCGTCTCCCAGACCGGCCCGAATCCTATGTAATCCAAGGGTTCGCTCTGAGCCTTTTCCACCTGAGACAGGTTATGTGTCGAAAGACCTACCATAAAATTTTCTCCGAGAAAATCTTTCGCCCTTCCCGGCTCAATGTCATCCTGCCCGAGATGCACACCGTCTGCATTACACATTCTCGCAATATCCAGTCTGTCATTGACTATAAACAGCGTCTTCGTGCCCGAGGTGATTTCCCTAATCTTAAATGCGATATTCATCAGTTCTCTGTCAGACCCATTTTTCTGCCTTAACTGTATTACGGGCAGACCCGCCTTTACAGCCATCTTAGCGACATCCTCATAGCCTGTTCTGGGATTTGTCATCACAAGATAAAGACCTTTCGGCAGAAGCCTCTTTTTTGTTTTAGCATAAGCCTTTTTCTCAATCTCATATAACTCATACCTGAACTTCTTCATGGAGGACGATTTATCTTTTTCCCGTATTTTATATATTTCTTCAAGCACCCTTAATCCTTCTTCCGCCCTCTTGAGGTTTGCAGAGACGATGTCGCTAAGTTCTGATCTGTCATATTCATTCGCCCCACTTGATAAAAAACCGATATCATCAAGAGAGGCTCTTGACATAACGACATCACCCCTGTCGACAACGGAGACAAGATTATGGCGCAAATCTTTCAGTTTCTGCTGCATTTCACCTGATACTATGCTGTATCTGAAAATGTCTTCAGTCACGCGCAGGCCTTCGGTCACGCGGTTTATATTTGCATCTATTATGCGGTTGATCCCGTCATTCATTAAAGTTTTTCCAATATCGAAGCGGCAGCTTTTTTACCTGATAGAAGCATCCCTCCGAATACCGGCCCCATCCTGTATCCGCCATAGACAGCATTCGCGGCCATACCCGAAACGAAAAGCCCGGGGAAGCATTCGCGGGTGTTTTCCACTGTATGCATCTCACCCATATCTGCATCCATTGATTTTTCCCCCAGTATTCCGCCTGTAGGAGTATCGAGCTTAACTCCCATTTTTTTGACAAGTACCCCTGCAACTTCGGCGGGGTGCCCTGTTGCATCAAGTACATATTTTGAATGAATGGTCAGAGGGTCTACATGAAGCCTGTTTAGTTCGACAGGTGTCCAATTTATGACAAGCCCGCATACTTTACCGCTTTTAAAAACAACATCTTCCATTGAAACAAGATTGAATATCTTAAGCCCGGCCCTGACAGAATTATTGATAAGTGCAGAAACCGCTTCTATGGCATCTATTGTATAATATTCTTCTGCGTATTTTTTAGATTTCATACCGAATTCATCAACAATCGTTTTGGCGGCATCCTGAACCACTATTTCATTGAACATCATCCCTCCGCCCCACATTCCCCCTCCGATTGCAAGCTTCCGCTCGAACATCACGGCTTTTTTTCCTGCTTTTGCAAGGTAATATCCGCAGACAAGGCCCGAAGGACCACCCCCAACAATTGCGACATCAATGTCCAAGGCGTCTTTTATCTTATCAAAATATGTGTCAAGTATGGCCCTTGTTATTGTAACCTCATCGAGCATGAGACATCCTCCAGAAATTTATTATGCCCTGATATAATCATTACCAGATAGTGTCAATCTCACGTTTTTTAATATTGAATAAAATATCCATCTTAATCATAATATACTCACCATGAATAAATTAATCAGAAGAATTACAGACGGCGTTATGGCGTTATGGACAACAGTTACAACAGTCATTTATACGATTGTTCTGGGTATTCCATTATTGTTTATCTCATTGATGAGTAAAACCGGGAAGCTTCCTTTCAAATTCGGGTATGCCTGGTCCTGGCTGATCATGAAGACCAACAGGGTCAAAATTCAAGTGATCGGACTTGAAAAGTTCGTAAGTGAAAAATCTTATGTTTTCATATCGAATCATACCAGCAACCTCGATCCCCCTGCAGCAGCTCTCGCTATTCCTCAAACTCTCAGATTCATAGGCAAGAGTTCTCTTGCAAAGATTCCGATATTCGGCTGGGCTGCCAAACTGTCCCGAATGATTTTCATTGACAGGTCAAACCATGCAAAGGCTGTTGAAACTATCAATAAGGCCATAAAGGATTTGAAGGACGGTATCAGCGCATTCTTTTTCGCCGAGGGAACCCGCAGCGCAGACGGCGCCCTTCAGTCATTTAAAAAGGGCGGCGTAGTTCTTGCCCTGAAGGCTAAACTGCCAATCATTCCAATTACAATAATTGACAGTTACCGCTTGATGCCCAAAAAGGCCATTAGAATAAGACCTGGAATACTTAAAGTTATAATCGGCGATCCCATTGATACAAGCGCATATTCCGATGATGACAAAGACCTCCTACTCCAGAAGGTCAGGGGCATCATTGAGGAAACCCTGAACAAATACACTCTGCCTTTAACTGCCTGATACATTGGGCATAATTGTTGTATAATTCGTGTAATTAAGGAGGCTGTTTTGTGGAAGGATGAATATGAAAGGAAAAAGGTTACTTCGAAGCAGATAAAAGACATAATCCGTCCCGGTTCAAGGGTATATATTGAAACCGGCTGCAGCGAACCTCAGTATCTTGTCAAGGAATTAATCCTCGAAAACAGGGAGTTAAGCGACGTTGAGATATATACATCCATTCCTTTAAGGGCATATGCAGATTTCGGCGGCGAATACGGCTCACGTTTCAGAATCAAATCATTTTTCATTTCTTCGAATGTTAGCTCCGCATTTGAAGAAGGGAGTGCCGATCATATGCCGTTATCTTCAATCGGGCTCATCAAACTGTTCTCACAGGGCTATATACGAATAAATACTGCTTTTATTCAGCTGGGACTTCCTGACGATCATGGTTTCATGAGCCTTGGAATAACTGTAGATCTGGCAAAGATTATAATTGAAAAAGCGGATATCGTTATTGCTCAGGTAAATTCAAGCATGCCCAGAAGTTTCGGTGACGGTTTTGTTCATGTAAGCAAGGTGGATTATATAATAGAAAAAGACGAACCCCTGCTGGAAATACCTCAGGATGACCAGGATTCCGAAACAATCAAGGTCGGTGAAAACATAGCAAGGCTGATTGACGACGGTTCAACCATACAGGTCGGATTCGGTCGTATACCAAATTCAGCACTGCTTGCGCTCAAAAACAAAAAGGACCTGGGTGTTCATTCTGAAATCATTACCGATGAAATCTGCAACCTCATGAACAGCAATGTTATTACAAACGTGAAAAAAGATATCGATAACGGCAAAACAGTTGCCAGCTTCTGCATCGGGACATCGAAAGTCTTTGATTTCGTAAATGACAATCCAAGCGTGGAATTGAAAAATCTCAGTTATACTACAGACCCCCAGAATATTCTTGCGCACAAGAGAATGGTGGCAATTAACGGCGCAGTGGAAATAGATCTCACCGGACAGTCATGTGTCGGTATGAGTGATAATTTCGGCTACTTCGGCGCCCTTGGACATGCAACATTCAACCGGACCGCCATGCTTACAGAAGGAGGAAAAGGGATTATCGCATTAAGATCCACTTCGCGTGATGGAAAATTCTCAAGGATTGTTCCCGAGTTTTCAGACAATAAAATAGGAATAATCACCACTCAGGCAGATATACACTATGTCGTGACTGAATTCGGACATGCAGATCTCTTTGGAAAATCCATCAGGGAAAGGTCTCTGGCACTTATAACAATCGCACATCCGAAATTCAGGTCATGGCTCCTTCAGGAAGCAAAACGCCTGAATTATGTTTATAAGGACCAGTTTTTACCGCCTGACAACACTTTATATCCCGAGAAATATGAAAAGGAACTCTTCATGGGAGGAGAAAGACTTCTGGTCCGCCCGATTAAAGTTACTGACGAAAGGGGCATACAGGATCTTTTCTATGCGATGAGCAGGCATGACAAATTTTACAGATTCCTGAGGAATGTTTCCGCATTGCATCATCAACAGGCCCAGCCCCTGGTGAGTTCTGATTACATCAATTCCATGGCACTGGTGGTAACCCTTTCAAGTCTGAAAGAGGAAGGCATAATAGCCGTGGCCCATATAGCGCGTGAGACTAAAGATGATATGAATGATGTATGCGAGTTTGCCGCTATGGTCCACCCGAACTGGCAGAATATCGGTATAGGGACATTTCTGTTAAAGTATATTCTGGGGACCGCACATGACCTAGGATTTTCGAAAATGATCGCATACATATGGGAGGATAACGTTCAAATGCTTAAGGTTTTCGGCAAAACCGGTCTTCCCCTCAAACAGGTCATAACAAACCGGGTGTGTACGGCAGAACTGGATCTGTCCTTTTATAAAAGAGAGCAGTCCTGAGATATATTTTAAATTGCTATGACCTGCCTGCTCTGGTATAGCTTCACCGAATGAACGAAGAGTTTGAAAAAGGGTTATTAAACATAACATTAAGCTCAAGCAGGCTTACAGGTGAAATTGCCGGTTATATTCTTGGATCGGGTGGAAAGCGTTTAAGACCCAAGCTTGTTCTCATGATGGGAGAGGCGGTAGGGGTTGATCCTGAAAAAATAATGCCCATGGCATATTCCGTAGAAATTCTTCATACCGCAAGCCTTTTGCATGACGACGTCGTTGACGGAACCGAAATCAGACGGTTCAAGCCCACTGCAAACCAGGTATATGGAGACAAACCCGCCCTGCTTGCAGGCGATTTTCTTTCAGCCACGGCGATGGATATAATTTTTTCCCTAGGAAATATCAGACTTGCTCAGTCAATTGTCAGAACAATAAAGAAAATGGCTGAAGGGGAACTGAAAGAAATAGAATATGCTGCGTCTTTTCATAATAACATCGACGCATACCTTGATATAATATACCTTAAGACAGCATCGCTGTTTGAGCTTTGCACAATAACACCCGGTCTCATTGCTGATCTTGATCCGGTAAGGATTGAAGCACTTGCTGATTTTGGAAAGAGCATAGGCATGGCATTTCAGATTGTTGATGATGTGATAAATGTCTATCCGCTAAAAGACGATGACAAGGATGCCTGCAACGATATTTTCGAACGCAAATCAACCCTGCCCCTTATTTATCTTTTTAATGACAGGCCTGATTTGATCTCTGGACTTTCTACTACCGAAGACCCGGAGAAATGGCGCAATATTATAATGCCAGGGCTTGGCAATGATATTCTATTGAGGTGCAGGAGAACTGTTGTTGAATATCTTGATCATTCAGTTTCTGCAATAAAACAGGCGGGCTTACTCACAGACAGAATACTGAAGCTGCCTGAGATCATACTTGGCCCTATAGAAACCAGGCTTTAATCATATATACCTATTCTTTAAGAGTTATTCTCATAAAAATTAATCATTAATATTATACATGGTTATTGATTTCTATTTCATTAGTAACTAATTCATTATTGAAAGATCTTTGATGCCACCAAAGGAGATTGGAAAGTGGAATATAAAGACTATTATAAAATTCTCGGTGTAGAAAGAAATTCCACACCGGATGAAATCAAGAAGGCCTATAGAAAACTGGCCAGGAAATGCCACCCTGACACCTGCAAAGATGATCCCACTGCTGAACAGAGATTCAAGGAGATCAACGAGGCGCATGAAGTCTTAAGCGATCCTGAAAAAAGGGCAAGATATGATGCACTTGGCAGCAACTGGCAGCAGGGACAGGATTTTTCCCCGCCTCCGGGTTTTGAAGAATTCTTCAATTTCGGAGGGCAAAGAGGACAGAACAGATCGTTCAGGTTTGATTTCGGCGGTTCTCCTCATACGTCAGGGGGGGGCTTCTCCGATTTCTTTGAAACCCTATTCGGTGGTTTTGGCGGTATGGGTGGGCATCCGGAACAGCATTCATTCAGGAGGCAGGCGCCGGTTGGCAGCGACATTGAAAGCGAAATATCGATAACTCTTGAAGACGCACACAAGGGTGTAACAAAGGAAATAGCACTTCAGGGACCTAATGGCATTAAAAGGCTTAATTTCAAAGTTCCCAAAGGCGCACACGATGGTATGAAAATAAGGCTCTCCGGCCAGGGAAATCCAGGCCCGGGAGGCTCCGGAGATTTATATTTGATACTTCATATACAGCCCGACAGCAGATTTAAGATCGAGGGAGAGAACCTGATCATGGATGTGCCTGTCATGCCCTGGGATGCCGCTCTTGGTGAGACTCTGGAGATAGAAACACTTGAAGGCCATGTCAAACTGAAAATCCCAGCCGGGATATCATCCGGCCAGCGTTTAAGATTTAAAGGACGAGGGCTCTCCCACAAAGGAGATCTGTTTGCACAGATTAAGATTGTGCTGCCTTCCCAATTGAATGCCGAACAGAAGAAATTGTTTGGAGAACTGAAGAAAATATCTGATAAGAATAAAAGTGAATAGAAGCTTTATAGCCGCTATTCACTTTTAATTCCCGGCTGTTACTTGACCACTTTTAGCGTTGACTTACCTTCGAGCATACAGAATGGCCTTATTGTATTGAGTTTTGCCTTGCCTATGCCCTTGATTTTGTCAAGATCATTTACAGATTTGAATGGCCCGTGCGCTGTACGATAAGCAACAATTGCATCAGCCTTTTTCTGCCCTATACCCGGAAGCATCTGAAATTCAATCGAGGTTGCAGTATTGATGTTAAGCTTTCCATCAAGAACATCATTGCTTACCCCGGGTTTTTTCCCAGCCGCTGCATGCAGGGAAAAGGACATAAGAATTGTGAAAACAACCAGCATTGAAACAACTACCTTTTTCATTCCTAAAACCTCCCTTAAATTAATTTGATTTTTTGAATCTATACCTGATTCATATCTGATCCAAATATACCATGTCAAGTCTTTTTATTATTTTACATACTTTTATTATTTTGTTTCATAGTATAACAGTACGCATTCTTGTCTGAAGTCGCATTATATACCTGAATCTTTTATTGCGGTTGGCGTTTGCCTGGAATTTATTGCAGGGGAACTCGATTTGATTTTTAGTATTGCAATAAAAAAGGCCCCTTGTTCCGGGAAATGACAAGGGGCCTTTCTTCTGGTTATTTATTTAAGTATTTTATACGCCCTGGGCGATCATGGCATCTGCGACTTTTACAAATCCGCCTATATTTGCACCGTTAACATAGTTTATGAACTTTCCGTCTTTACCATATTTCACACAGGTCTCATGAATGTTTTGCATTATCGTCTTGAGGTTTGCATCAACTTCATCCCTTGACCAGGAAAGTCTCATACTGTTCTGGCTCATTTCAAGGCCGGATGTTGCAACACCTCCTGCATTGGCTGCCTTACCTGGACCGTAAAGAATCTTCGCCTTCAGAAAAACCTCTATTCCACCCGGCTCGGTAGGCATATTCGCTCCTTCAGATACACATATACAGCCGTTTTTAACCAGCGTTTCAGCATCTTTTCTACTGACTTCATTCTGAGTAGCCGAAGGGAATGCCACGTCGCACTTTACAAACCACGGGCGCTTTCCTTCATAATACTTTGCTTTAGGATATTTCTTTACATATTCTTTTATTCTTCCTCGTGTAATGTTTTTAAGCTCCAATACATAAGCAAGTTTTTCAGCATCAATACCGGCTTCATCAACTATTGAGCCATCAGAATCAGACAGAGTAATGACCTTTGCGCCAAGTTGATTGCATTTTTCCACCGTATACTGTGCAACATTCCCCGAGCCGGATACCGCAACCACTTTACCGTCCAATTTTTCCTTTCTCGTTGCCAGCATTTCCTGAGCGAAATATGTGGCGCCATAGCCTGTAGCTTCCGGCCTGATAAGGCTTCCGCCCCATGCGAGACCCTTGCCGGTAAGAACTCCGGTCACTTCATTTGCCAATCTTTTATACTGGCCGAACAGAAAACCTATCTCTCTGCCGCCTACCCCGATGTCACCGGCCGGCACATCTGTAAACTGTCCGATGTGGCGGAACAGTTCAGACATGAAACTCTGACAGAAACGCATTACTTCAGCATCGCTCTTGCCTTTCGGATCAAAATCAGAACCGCCTTTTCCCCCACCCATGGGCAGGGTGGTAAGAGAATTCTTGAAAACCTGCTCAAAAGCGAGGAATTTAAGTATGCCAAGGTTTACGCTTGGATGAAAGCGAAGCCCTCCCTTGTACGGACCGATTGCGCTGTTCATCTGTATACGGAAACCACGGTTTACCTGAATTTCACCTTTGTCATCAACCCATGGCACACGGAACATTATTACCCGCTCCGGCTCAACGATTCTTTCCAGAACCTTGGCTTTCCTGTATCTGGTATTTTTGTCGATGAATTTTTCCAGCGATTCGAATACTTCCCATACTGCCTGATGAAACTCCAATTCTCCCGGATTCTTAGCCTTTACCTTTTCAAACAACTCGCTAATCATACTGCCTCCATGTAGGGTGTTGAGTAATTTTATTATACGGCAATTAATTGCCGTTTAACTCGCATTTCAAAATAGTTTTTATCACTATAAATATAACAAGTCAACATGGTTAGATGCTTTAATAGCCTTTTTACAGGCTATCATTTAGCGGCATATTTGCCGCTATTTAAATACTATATATTTGTTACCGGCATTTTTGCCCAAATATCATCAGGCACTTTGTTTGATTAAATCGTTATAATATCATTCTCGACCGGCAAAATTACATATCCACCACCTTGACACAGGAGCTAAATTACAGGAAAAAGGGTTTATGGATGAAAGAAAGACCAGAAAGAAAATGCTTATTCTTAATGTTCTCAGGGATGCGGGAAGACCTCTTGGAAGCGCCCATATTATGGAGGAACTCAGATATGCCGGCCAGTCCATGAGCGAACGCGCAATAAGGATGTACCTGAAAGATCTGGATGATGAAGGGTTGACATCAAAAATCGGCAGAAAGGGCCGAATCATATCTGAAACAGGCTTAAGGGAGATTGAGTCTTCCAGGATCATTGAAAGAGTGGGCTTCCTCTCTGCAAAAATCGACCAGATAACATATAGAATGAGCTTTGACCTCAAGGAACAATCCGGAACCGTTATAGTAAATACATCAATTGTGAGAGCTGAACAGGTAAAAGACAATCTCGAATCTATTTATGAGGTGTATGATAACGGCTTTGCCATGGGAGAAATGATTACTCTTTTCGGTACAGGAGAAAGCATCGGAACAACCACAGTCCCTGAAGGCATGGTCGGCATAGGAACGGTTTGCTCGATAACTTTAAACGGAGTTCTCTTAAAGGCAGGCATCCCCATGATCTCAAGGTTCGGCGGTCTGCTCGAAATCAGGGATTTCAAACCGTCCAGATTTACTGAAATCATAATGTATGACGGCACAAGCCTTGATCCTCTGGAGATATTCATAAAAAGCGGAATGACTGATACATCAGGGGCGATATCGACCGGAAAAGGCCGTATTGGAGCAGGCTTCAGGGAGTTCCCTTCAGACTGCCTGGAAAAGGTTTATGAAGTTGACGGTAAACTCAAGAAAACGGGGCTCGGGGGTTTCACCCTGATAGGCAGGCCCAGCCAGCCGTTGCTGGATATTCCGGTCAGTGGAGGCCGCATAGGTTCTGTAGTCATTGGAGGACTTAATCCCATTGCAGTTCTTGAAGAAAAAGGCATACGCCTCCATTCAAGGGCGTTGGCTGGAATCATCGATTATGAAAGACTCTTTCACTATACTGCACTTGGGACTTATTTGAAGCCTTATCTATAAACCAACATTTATCTTTTTTTTACATATGCCTGTTATG
>CAYNVT010000013.1:0-5770 GCA_964400685.1 uncultured Bacteriovoracaceae bacterium
GGCTGTGCGCACGGATCATCCTCAATGTCTCATCGAACAGTACGAATATGTAGCGGTACATGAACAGAAGCTGGACCGCAAAGACCTTCGGGATTTTAAATCTGATAAGACCTGCGCACATGGTTTCAAACCCGGTTGTCGCAACCAGTGTAAGTGCAGTTCCCACTGTCAGGGCGAACTTCATTAGTATCGATATGAATGAAACCGTGCCGCCCGATATTCCAAAACCGCCTATGTTCATGATTATCTGGCGGTCAATAAAGGGATTTGCGATCCCTATGGCGATTGCAAATGGTGAAACCGCTAGGACTTTCAGAATAACACTCCTTAAGGGGATCCTACCCAGAGATATAATGACAACCGGATATATTATGAGAGGCAACATCCCGGAAAGTTCGTATTTTGAAAAAGATACGGTTATAAAAATAAATAAGATGGTCACAAAAATCTTTGAACGCGGGTCAATCCTGTGTATGGGCGTATCCTGAAGTGAGAGCAGGTTAAGGCTGCCGATTGAATTTAGCGCTTTTTCAATACCTGCCAACAGTATTCTCCATGATATTAATTAGCTGAAACAATCATCCGGAGAAAAGGAAGAGGGCCTTTTCCCCGGATGATTCGTACCATGCTGAACGCATGATACTTGTAACCATAAATAATATCAAATTTTATGTTTTTGCCTGATTGCCTGTTTTTCTGAGAATAGTGCCGATGAGAAAAGCTAGCGCCAGGGTAAGGATTCCTCCAATAATTCCGGCAAAAGATGTTCCGGCGCTGACCCCGGGCCATGAAGCGGTTGCCTCTTCGGCCTGGGGTTCACTTTCAGATGCGCTCTGCTTGAAATTATAATCAGGAAGTATCGCAGTTTTTTCCTGTATGGATGCGAGAACTTTGTGAATATTGTCAGCCGGTGAAGCGAGTTCCTCCTTACCTGAGGTGTTCAGCATCGCCCATTCCAATCCGTCAGGGTTACTTGAAGCAAACCAGGCAAGGATGCCGCCGGTCAATACAGCGGCAATGCCGATGGTAACTAAGACGCCTTTAACAGGAGACTGCACTCTCAGTCCGGCGCCCTGTGTTATGATCTCTGGTTTTGCCTTCCAGACAAATGTAACCACTGCCGCTGTTACAATTCCTTCCACTATTCCGATCGCAAGATGTATCGGCTGCATGAGCATAACGAAGGTCTTAAACGGCAGTTCGCTGATTCCTGATGCCAGAGTTTCAATGACAACGCTGAAGGCTCCCAGCTGGAGACCGACAATCGCTGCGAGCAGGGAGCCGGCAATGATCCTCCCCTGTGTTGGATTATCACCTGCAATTTTCTTATAGATAAGAGGATAAGCTATGAAACATGTCCAGAATCCCATATTGAATATGTTGCAGCCCAGTGCAAGCAAACCACCGTCTCCGAATATCAGAGCCTGCACGGTCAGGATCGAGGCCATTACAATAAATCCCGCATAAGGGCCCAAAAGGATCGATAGAATCAGCCCTCCTCCTAGATGTCCGCTCGAACCGGTTGCCGGAATGGTGAAGTTGATCATCTGGGCCGCAAAGACAAATGCCCCCAGTACACCCATGAGCGCTGTCCTGCTGCTCTGACCCTCGGTTGATAACTTTTTAGACGAATAAGCCACAAGACCTGCTGAAACCGCCCACATCGCACCACCGACCGCCGGTGATATAAGCGCATCTGCCATATGCATGATCAGAACCTCCAGGATTAGAAGTGGAGCTAGCGTAGCACGAAATCAAAAATGGTAGCAAGATTAAAATACGATTATTAAATAAATAACATCTGTGTGATTAAGCAATTGCCTTACCCGTAGTAGTCATACTTAAATCACCATGACGGACACCCTTCACTGATCTGAGAGCATAGGCGAGTGCCACGACTTCTTCCGCCTTCCCTTTTACTGCGATTATTTCAAGGCAGTTGTCATGGTCAAGGTGGATATGTTGTGAAGAAATTATTGTATCCTGATAGTCATGCTGTATGTGGGCCAGGGTGTGGAGCAGGTCACGCTTGTGGTGGTCGTAAATAAAAGTGATTGCGCCAGCCACATCCTGGCCTTCCTCCCATTCGTCCTTCACCAGTTCCTGCCTGATGAGGTCACGGATCGCCTCGGAACGGTTGGTATAGCTTCTGTCCCTGATGAGTTTATCGAATTTGTCCAGAAGCCCTTTTTCTACCGATACGCCGAATCTCACAAGTTCTGACATAAATCACCTGTTCATTTATAGTAATTAAGCACAACAGCATAAACCACCTGTCATGCTCATCTAAGTCTTAAGGTAACTATCTCCCTCGGCTTTGCCGGAAAACGGATGTTTCCATCATTCATGGAGATCGGTTCTATTGACGACTCGTCAAGCATCGTCCTCTCAGATGTCTTGAATTTCAGGAGGGGTCTTAATATAACCCCTGTCACCTCATCAGCTATACTGTATCCTCTCACGATTATCCCTTTGCTGTTTTCTGCGGGCTTGATTGCGCTTATGATGAATGATGGCGGTTCAGTTTTTAGCATCGATGCTCTTGCGGGAAGGCTGCCCTTATGGACAGTCGTCTGGAGCCCTGTCATAGGGGAGTTGAATGCGTATGCAAGGTTTGCAGCATTTCTGAAGCCTCCCTTATGCGGTATGACGGAATAGTAAAATGCATGACCTCCTATCATCTGCGCATCAGGTGTAGGGGTGAGCGGCGGGCCCGCGTGGCCCCTGCGGTTTGCAAAGTCATCCCTGGAGAGCCAGCCTACACAGTTCAGAAGCGTGAGCGCAATTTCCGAGCCGTTGCTGGTCTTGATCACCTCAACCTCCGGCAGTCCCCGGTTTGCCAGCATCATGCCGTTTTTGCCGTCGGTAATATCGGTAAACGCCTTTTGCGGGACTTCCGGTCTCGCGTCTTCCGGCCATGCGGGATTTGGTTCGGCACAACCGAGCGGTCTTTCGATCACATCGAAATGGCTGTCATAAAATGCGGAACCGGTTTTGAAAGATGTCGGGAAATGGACCCTCAATCTGTGGTCGCTTGAGGGATTGTCGACATAGGTTTCGATGTCTATCCGCTCAACATTATCCGAGATGGAAACACGCGTGATGATTTCAAGGGGGAGTGTTATTTCGTCCCTTGATTTTCTGTCTTCAGCAAGGGACTGAGGGATATTCAGAATCTTGTGGATCTCAAGAGTCCTGGCGCAGGGTGTCTCTGTGGCAAGTATCGAAAGGATTTCGGCGTTATCCGAGGATATTATGCAGTCATTCTCAGGCGGGCAGTAGTTGTATTCATCGCCCTTATTGCCCCCGTCCGAAAAGCTGTTAAGGCCTGTAAAAACAATTCCCGTCCTTTTGTCGGTAATGGTAAGCGTTCCGCTCATAGGATCCGCCTTTACCGCAAACATGCCGTTTTCGATTTCGTTCGAGTTCGCGTATGAATAATTATGTAAAACGTCAGATTTTTTTACTCCGAATACCGCATAGCCGTTTCCTGGGACGTCTCTGGCAAGTAATCTTATTGAAGCAGGTTTAACTATCCTGAAACGCAGATGATACTCTTTTATTGAATCGTCATTGAGCCATGCATTGATTTTATCATCCATTAAGGGGAGAGGGTCGGCAATAACTTCGGCTACATCGCAGATGCCTATTTCAAGTTTGAGGCAGCCGCCGTCCTTCTCAGCATTAATATCATAGACCTTTATGATTTCAGGCAGTTTCCCCTGTTTTGCCATCTCTATCATTCCCAGAATACCGGCCTTGTCCATCTGAGAGTCGAGATAGTTTTCGGACTGCATTTCTTCGATGATCTCATAAGGGACGGTGTTTCCACCCTCATCGACAATCTCGACGGAACCGGAGCCGATGGGCATCAGAATGTCTGCTGTGACCAATCCCGTTGCCGGTTGGCTGGCGGGGTTGTAGACAAGAATCGACGAGAACAGCTTTGTAGAGTCCATAATTGAAGAGGTATTGATATTCATTCCAAGGGTGGTGAGGCCGTGCCTTACGGCATTTTCGCCAATCTGCATGACCTGGTCAAAACGCGAGTGCATTTCTTCATGGACCTGATCGACCGAACAGCCGCAGATGGAATCGTGGGGGTGACATTCGAGAAGGAGCTTCCAGGCCCTTTTCACGAACGGGTAGATATCCTTTATCAGCCATGAATCTTTCAGCGCTTCCAGTCCGGCGCTTTTTCCTTTTATGAGACCAGCCCAGGCCGAGGCAGGCTCGGCCAGCTTTTCAAGAAGCGTTTCGCAGGCATGGTTATCCTGCTTGATCCACATCCTTACCAAGAGTACTCCCGGAAGCAGGTGATTTCTGGCGGGAGAGCGCAGTTCGCCCTTTATAACAGGAAGTTTCAGGTTCTGCTTATCAATTTCGGAGAATACCCCGTTAAAATATTGCGTAAGCGTCGAGTGAAGGATTTTATGTTCCTTCAGGACCTTGCTGGCCTTTTTTAGGTGCTCCGGCGTCGTCCTATCAGGTTCGAGATGGTCGGTCCCCTGCATTAGAAGCACATGGCCGGTTTTAATGTGAGGAAGCAGGGAATCAATGATCGCCTTGAGCTCATAAGGTGAATTCTCACCGGTCTTTGCCGGGTAAAAGCTCGCATTTCCGTAATGGTCCCTGAGATATGAAAGAAGTACGCTCGTTCCGTCAGGCGCTTCCCAGATCAGTTCCACCGGTTCCTCTGACAGACCCCTTGCAAGCGAAGCGCCTCTGAAACCGAATCCGGCGAATATCTGGGGAAGCTGACTGATGTGGCCGAATGTATCAGGTATATAACCTATAGGCATTACAGCGCCGAATTTCCTGCAGTCTGCTTTTCCCATTATGAGATTTCTTATTATAGCCTCACCGCTTACCAGGAATTCATCGGGAAGGCATCGCCACGGGCCTATCAGTATGCGATTTTTTTTTATGAAGGCCTTAATCTCAGCTTCTTTTTCAGGCCTGATGTCCAGATAATCTTCAAGAACCACTGTCTGGCCGTCAAGCATAAAATGTTTGTATTCCGGGTCGTTCTCAAGAATCTCCAGCAGCTTGTCCAAAAGATGAACAAGCCTCATCCTGAACTGCTGGAATGTCTGATACCATTCCCTGTCCCAGTGGGTGTGGGAAATGATGTGTATGGTGGCCATAAACAAACTCCTTTAAAGGGTTTATAATTTGTGTATTGCTGCAGCATTCATAAAATAAGTAGACAGGAGACAGAATAAAACCATTAAAATCTGCATCCCTGAGTAAATAAATAGATGTCATCCTGAATTCCTTATACCGTTTGAGTAACCTTCTATTAGTTTACTTACTTCTTCGATCAACGTTGCTGGATTATCATTTGGAATATATCCGAGATCGTGGGATAAAATTAAATAGTATTTAAGCTCTTCAAGTGAACCATGTGCAATATTTAGAAACCGCAACTTGTCAGCTTTTCCTTTTTTCCTGAAGCCTTCGACAATGTTCGCTGGAATTGAAATTGCCGCTCTTCTCATTTGCGAAGTCAAGCAATACATTTCATGAACAGGGAATGATTTTGTTATCAGGTATATTTCAAGAACCAGTTTATGACTTTTCTGCCAGACCATAAGGTCTAGGAATGTTTTTGATTTCTGTTTTGAATTGATATCTAAATTTTTTGACATTTTCAAATTTTTATATTGACAATCAAGTGTTTGAAATAAAACTTTTTTAAGAGCAAAGTCTCCTGTCTCCTGTCTCCTGTCTCCTGTCTCCTGTCTCCTGTCTCCTGTCTCCTGTCTCC
>CAYNVT010000013.1:5870-50215 GCA_964400685.1 uncultured Bacteriovoracaceae bacterium
TGTTACAATTCCACCCGTTCCTTCATCAGCTCCTGTGCTTCTGCAAGTGCTTCCTGTCTTATCGTTATCGGGAAGCGGTTGTGAAGCGGGCTGATTCTGGCACCAAGTTCTGCGCATTTGTAGAAGAACATAGATACAGGCTTCATAAAGTTACTCAGCTGTGCCCCGTGCCTGAGCTCTTCAAGCGTCTCTTTATCCCAGCCGCCGAATAATGCATAAAGGAAGCTGAACAGGAACATACCCGGCACCGCTGCTACAAAGAAAAGTATCATACTGGTGATCTGGTCGCATTTCCATATGTAAGTGCCTGTTACCCTTAGAATTCCGTATAACGAAACACCTGCAAGAACAGGTGCGCCTATTGACTGCCAGAAATAGAACTTCTGTTTGAAGCAGACTTTATCGTTAACAAAATAAGAAACGAGATCCTTTGTCAGAAGTCCCACGAAGTAAGCTATAATGAGCCCGATGACCTGGAACCTGTCCAGAAGGACGAATACGAGCGTGACGCGGATGACCTGTTCCATCGTGCATAAAAGGGTTATCAGCCAGGGCTTGTTCACCCCGCGCTGTATGTTGTCACCCACCCATGACGGATACTGAAACATTCCCCAGATCATGAGAGGGATAGAATAAAGCGCAGCCCTTTCAAATTGCGGACCTGTCGCGCCTAATATGAACCTGTCGGATACCGCAAGAAGGAATGCGCCCAGGAATCCGCTTATCATGCCACCATATTTGTATGCCAGCGTCGCATAATACTGGCTCAGGATTTTTTTACCCCTTGAAAAAGCTTCCGATATGGCAGGCATCAGATTATTGTAAAGCGTTATCAGGACATTGAATCCGAAAACGAAGTTCTTCGCGAGCATCCAGTTGCCCCATATCTCGGTATAGTTAATGAGCTTGGTCTGTGTGATGAGTATCTCGAGCGCCTGAGCGCCTGAGACGACCAGTGAGCCCAGCATGTCGAAGACTCCGAATTTCAGGCTTTTCTTTATCACCTCCCAGTCGAAATGGGCCAGAAAGAGTAGCTTCATGCTGTAGCCGACCCTTCGGTAAAGGATGTAGCCAATGACAAATGTAAGAAGCTCTGTGCCGTAAAGGGCGAACGCCATTCCGAGCGCCCCGCCCAGTGCGGGCCCTACCATTGGATTTGAAAGTCCCCATTTGTATACGGGGTAGACGACAATGAGCTGTGCGACTATCGGGAAGACCACCGCGAACCCGATGTCCACTATCTGTGCATAGTCGAACCGCTGAAAACCTGTTAATGCGTAGCGCATCAGCTGGTAGATGCCGGGCATCTGGATGATTGCGTGCGTTATGATTATCCATGTGTAAATGGCATAAGTAGTTTTGGGCAGGAAAAAGCTGGAAAGGGCCACAAAAATTGTCACCTGGACCGCTCCTGTAAGCATCTGCCACCATACGAACATCTGGCCGTACTGGATGCCCTTTTTAGGGTCCTTGATGCGGTACTCGCTCAGGAACTTCACAAACGCCATACTCGTGCCCATGTCAAAGAACATCCATGTCACCTCGAAAAACTGCAGTACCCTGAACCACAGGCCGAGCCCCTGTGCGGAAGGCAGAAGGAATGAGGGAAGAATCAGGTTCTGGTATATGATAAGCGGTACGAACAGTATCAGCCCCAGTGACATGGCGAACATGAATCCGCCGAGCGGGCGGTGAAAACCTATGTTTTCCCAGTCAGTGCCCTGTTCGCGCACTTCATAATTATCACGGTTGCCGACGATTGAATCAAGCGCCTCCGGGTGTTTCTTGCTGTAGCGTCTGACAATAACAAACAGGCTGAAGAATGTCAGATTTATAAGTACAAGTAAGGTGATGATTGTCAGACGCTCGTTCTTGTGCGGCACGGGAGATGCCGGGTAGTCGGCAAAGGTCTGTGGCGTCTTCCCTGAAGCGCTTACAGTAAGATTATAAATGAAATAGTTGAAATAAGGCCATTCCTGAAAGTCTTTGTTCAGGAGTTCATCCCTGCCGTCCTTGTTCCTGACCATCATTAGGTGAGGTGTAAAAATATAGACCAGACCTTTACCAAGCATGAATTTTCCGAGTATTGTCTCCTTGCTTTCGTATCCATAGACGAGCGTATTCAGTTTAATGCCGCTGATTTCAGAGCGTTCCCTGACCTGGGGTGCACTGTTCCAGACGATATCGGTAGCAACGGAACCAATGGCGCCTGGAAGGTTGTCTATGCTTTCCTCTTTTTTTAGTTCTTTCAGTACGAGAGGCACTTCCAATAATATTTTCACCTGTTCCTGGCTTATCTGAGGGCCCATGATAAGGACAAGACCTGCACCTTGTTTGACTCTCAAAGAGATTTCTTCAGGATCGGGGATCGAATTGTTCAGAACAAAGACATCCGCATCAGGCAGTGATGCATTGATTTCAAAATCTTTTGCCAGGTTGAGCGCCTTAGCAACACTTCCCTGAGGGCCAGCATAAAACACTTTTAGCCCGTTCCCGGCAGACGATGTTACAGGCAGCAGGAATACTGAAAGAAGGATGAAAATACTTATGAATAACCCTTTGCTTTTCTTAACGGAAAAATTACATGCGCCGGTATTCATAGCAGGGCCTTATCCCTTGAACCCGTTTTCTCTGATGACTCGGCTGAACCAGTGTCCGCTTTCCTTTATAATCCGCTGCTGTGTTGAATAATCGACATAAACAAGGCCGAACCTCATCGTGTAGCCTAGAGCCCATTCGAAATTATCCATAAGGGACCAGTGGAAATATCCTTTGACAGGGATTCCATCGGATATGGCGCGGTGCACCTGAATTAAGTGATCCCTGACATAGCGGATGCGGCGCTCATCACGAATACGGCCGTCGAAGTCAACCCCGTCAGGTACGGGTATGCCGTTTTCAGTTATGATTATCTTCTCAGGCTTATAGTCTTCCCACACCCTTTTGATTATTTCATGAAAGCCTTCAGGGTATATTTCCCACATCATCGAATATTCGTTACCTTCAGGGAAAACCTGAGTCGCTTCAACAAGAGGGAAATCAGGGTCATGCCTGAAAACAGCGCGAGAATAATAATTGATTCCGAGGAAATCGATGGGCCGGCTCATGATTTTCAGGTCATCAGGCTTTATTTCAGGGAAATACGGCCCGAGAATCCGGACCATATCTTCAGGATAAGAGCCCTTGAATACCGGGTCGAGGAAAAGCCTGTTGAAGACTCCGTCCATATTGCGGGCTGCTTTTGCATCTTCTGCGTTTGCTGAAAGCGGATGAACGGGGCTCAGACTCAGAGTGATTCCGATTTCACTGTCTTTTGAAAGTGATTCGCGAAGCGCCTTTAAGGCCAACCCGTGTGACAGGATCAGATGGTAGGCAGTATGCATTGCGGCCTGAGGGTCCTTTCTGCCCGGAGCGTGCTCGCCAACGAAATAGCCGCCTATGGCAACTACAAAAGGTTCGTTGTGCGTTATCCAGTTCCTGACTCTGTCGCCGAACCTGTCTGCCAGAACTTTTGCATAATCGGCAAAATATTGAGCCGTGTCGCGGTTGGCCCATCCGCCTTTGTCTTCCAGTGCCTGGGGCGTATCCCAGTGAAAAAGAGTTGGGAATGGTATGATCCCCTTTTCAAGCAGCCTGTCTATTATCCTGTCGTAAAAATCCAGGCCCTTCGGGTTTACTGAGCCTTTTCCTTCAGGGAAGATTCTGGGCCATGAGAATGAAAAGCGATATACCTGAAGGCCGAGTTCCTTCATCAGATCTATATCTTCAGGCCAGCGGTGATAGTGATCGACAGCTGTTTCTCCTGATGAACCGTCTTTGATTTTTCCGGGAATGCGGCAGAAGGTATCCCATACGCTTTCACCTTTGCAGTCTTCGTTCCATGCGCCTTCTATCTGATATGATGCGGTTGCTGAGCCCCATAAAAAATCTTCAGGGAATCTGTATTCTTTCATTATAGCCTCCATTAAATGATATTGAATCACGCTAAGCTCGGGATAAATAAATGTCAATCATCAAGCGTAAGGCGACTTCATTGACGCGGCTTGCAGGCTTATGATAGTTCTGTTGTTGTGGGACTGCCGATTAAAACCATATCAAATATACTGTTCCGTTCACTCTTTATACAGGGTGCATGGACATTCAAGAACATGCAGTACATAGGTTTTATCTTTTCTATTGCACCCGGGATCAGGGCTTTTAAAGCAGCAAATCCTAAGATTAAGGAAGAGCTTGACAGCAGATATTTCAATACACAACCCTATATGGCACCTGCTGTCGAGGGTATTTATCTGAACCTTGTTGAAAGTGGCAATTCGGGTGATGCGGCCAGGATTCTTCCTTCTGTTTCAAGCGCACTGGCGGCACTGGGGGACAGCTTTTTCTGGGCTGCGCTTAAGCCGGTTCTGTGCCTGGTATGCCTTATTTCAGGGCTTGCCAGCTGGCTGTGGGGTATACTCATCGTAATCCTTATCTACAATGTCATTCATCTGGGGATAATGGGGTGGGGTTTCTGGGAAGGCTACAGGAGCGGACCACAGGGCGCTCTCACAATAGGCAAGATAGTCTCTATTGAGAGATCGGATATAATTTCACTTTTGATACCTTTATTATGCGGGATTTGTCTTGTTATTGCACCGGGCAGACTTGAGGCTGAATATTTTATTGCAATACCGGTGTTTATAATAAGTATGCTGGCTTTTTATAAAAAGATTAATTTTTTATTAATTTTTTATGGGCTCTTTATTCTTATACTGATAATGACGATTATAAGAATATAAATATATGAAACAGGAAAAGATTATCATACCGAATAAATTGGGAATGCACGCCAGATCTGCGGCAAGCTTTGCCAAGATGGCTGCTTCATTCAGGTCGAAAATCGAGGTTGCGAAAGACCATGTCAAGGCAGACGGCAAGAGCATCATGGAGCTTCTTACCATATCTGCAGCAATGGGAACCGAGATCACAATCAGTGTTTCAGGCGAAGATGAGGATCTGGCTCTAACGTCACTTTCAAAGCTCGTGAAAGAAGGATTTGGAGAATTATTGTGAAACAGCATCATGTCCACATACTACATGGAGTCGCCGCCTCAGCGGGTATTGCAATCGGGAATGCGGTCATAATAGACAGAAAAACGATAGAGCGTTACCCTAAAATTCGCATAACTGAAGGCCTTGTCGAAGATGAAATCAGGCGTTTTAACAATGCAATTGAGGCATCATATAAACAGATTGAGGAAGCAAAAAAGAAACTTGAATCTCATAGTGCGGTCAAGGATCACGCACTCATTCTGGAGACGCATCTCCTGATGCTGAGGGACCCTTCGCTCATCGAAAGAGTGAATAAATTTGTCAGGAAAAACCTTATTAACGCCGAATGGGCGCTGAAAATCGCACTTCAGGATATTGAAGAAAGCTTTGCATCTATCGGTGATGATTATATCCGAAGCAGGGTCGCTGATACAAATTATGTCGGTGAACGCATTATGATGAATCTTATTGGCCGCGAGATAAAGGGATTCCACCTGGTGGACAGAAGTATAATCGTTTCGCATGACCTGTCGCCGGCGGATACTGCAATGCTGAGCAAAGACCATGTCCTCGGATTTGCAACAGACGTCGGCGGCCAGACATCTCATACAGCAATAATCGCCCATTCGCTTGAGATACCTGCAGTTGTAGGCCTCGAAAAAGCATCAACGTCTATTAACCCGGGAGACAAGCTTATCCTTGACGGTATATCTGGTGTGGTCATAGTGAATCCTTCTGAAAACCAGATAGCCGATTACGAACAGCGTGCAAAATCACATCTCACCCTTGAGCTGAAACTGAAGGAAAAGGCCAAGGAGCCCGCTGTCACGCTTGATGGAACAAAAATAAGTGTGCTGGGGAATCTTGAATTCAGGGAAGAGGTGAAGACGGTCCTTGATCATGGGGCTGAAGGGATCGGTCTCTACCGGACTGAATTTCTGTATATAAACCGTGAAATCATACCTACTGAAGAAGAGCATTTCCAGGCGTACAAGGCCGTTGTTGAAACTGTCTCCCCGTTCCAGACGGTAATCAGGACGCTGGATCTTGGCGGAGACAAACTTAATTCGAACCTGGGTGATATTAAAAAAGAGACAAATCCTGCTATGGGACTAAGGGCAATAAGGCTTTGTCTGAAAGAACCGGAGCTGTTCAAAACCCAGCTTAGAGGCATCTTAAGGGCAAGCAACTATGGGAATACATCGATTATGTTTCCCATGATTTCCGGTATTGAAGAACTGCACAGGGCATTGGAAATACTTGAAAAGATCAAGCATGATTTCAGAAGGAAGGGTATACCGTTTGACGAGGAGATTGAAGTAGGCATAATGGTAGAAGTCCCATCCGCGGCGATTATAGCCGACCTTCTGGCAAAGGAAGTTGACTTCTTTTCAATTGGCACAAATGATCTTATCCAGTATTCGATAGCAATCGACCGTGGAAACGAATATGTGAACTATCTTTATGACCCGCTTCACCCGGCTGTTTTGAGGCTCATCAAATACATTGTTGATTGTGCGCACAAGGAAGGCATCACTGTGTCCATGTGCGGCGAGATGGCTGGAAGGACAATCTATACGCCGATTTTGCTTGGAATGGGAATAGACCAGTTCTCAACCAATGCCTTTGCCATTTCCCACGTAAAGGAAATGATCAGGAAGATAGACCTTACCAGCTGTTCAGATGTTGTAAACCACCTGCTGGGAATGAAGACGGCAGAGGAGATACAGGCTTTCATCTTTGAGGAATATAAAAGACATTCGGATTTTGAGACCATTCTGGACTGAGTGTTTTGCTGTGCATGAAGATGTTAAATTGCTGCGATCAAAGTGTATTATAACATCCTGAATAAAGGAATATCCCAGTGAAGCAGGAGATTAAAACCAGGACACTTTGCCATAATGCAAAGGCAAGGTTCTCTTATGATATCAGCGAAACTTATGAAACCGGCATTGTTCTGTCCGGCTCGGAAGTCAAGTCGTTGAGACAGGGTGGTGCAAGCATGAAGGACTGCTACGCCGTTGTAAAAAACGGTGAGATGATCCTTCTGAACCTTCATGTCAATCCTTACCTGCAGGCTAACATATTTAACCACGACCCCAGAGCGCCGAGGAAACTCCTGCTTCATAAAAGGGAGATATTGAGGCTTTCGGGTAAAATAAAGGAAAAGGGGCTTACACTTGTCCCTCTATCGATATATCTGAAGGGAAGCCGCATAAAAGTCGAACTGGGTCTGGCGAAAGGCAGAACTTCCCCGGACAAAAAGAATGCGCTCAAGGAAAGAGATGTCAGGCGGGACATGCAGAGGGAGCTTAAAAATTTCGGGAGATGAAAGAAAAGTGAATTCATTTGATGAGATTAAAAATATAGATGTTGAAAAAATCCTGTTGAAGGCGCTCTCGGGCGGAGGCGATTTCTCGGAAATATTTGCGGAAAAAAAGACGGGGACCGTCATTTCATCAGAGGCAAAAAGGGTAGAGAAGTTCAATCTGAGCAGTGATTTCGGCATCGGTCTCAGGGTGGTGAAGAAGGACGTCAGTGCTTATGCTTTTACAAATGACATCAACAGCCTTCCCGAGCTGGCATCAACAGTAGCCGAATCAATAAAAAGCGGGGATAAGGGCGGTGTCGTATCCCTTGTTAAAAGGTCAGTGCAAAAGATTACTCAGTCGAAAATCCTTTCATCCTCGATTGATCCGGAAAAGAAGATCGCTCTCGTAAAATCAGCCGAGGAATATGCATGGAAGCATGACAGCAGAGTCGTGCAGGCCAGGGTCATGTATTCCGATTCGAACAGGCAGGTCTTTATTGCAAATTCCAATGGATTTGCCTGTGAAGACAATACCGGTGCAATAATTTTCCTTGTCCAGTGCGTAGTTTCTGACGGCCGGATTATGGAAACCGGTTATGAGCCGATGGGAGGCGCACGAGGTTTCGAGATTTTTGAGGAGACTCCTCCTGCAGAGATCGCACGCAAGGCTGTGACACGGGCGATACAGACCCTTACTGCAAGGAGTGCTCCGGCCGGGCTGATGCCGGTTGTACTTTCAAGCGATGCCGGAGGCACAATGGTGCACGAGGCTATCGGGCACGGGCTTGAAGCCGATTTTGCGGGCCAGGGCCTTTCCGTCTATTCGGGAAAGATTGGTGAACAGGTTGCGTCCAGCGCGATAACAGTAATCGACGACGGGACACTGCCTGGAAGAAGGGGAAGCATCGGTTGCGACGACGAAGGTACACTTTCCGAAAAGACAGTTCTTGTGGAAAACGGGATCCTCAAAACATACATGACCGATCTTATCTCTGCTGCGAAATATAATCTCAGGCCGACGGGAAACGGACGGCGTGAATCCTTCAGGCACAGGCCGGTTCCGAGGATGACGAATACCATGATTGCTCCCGGAAAAGAGACACCTGATGACATTCTCAGAATGGCCGAAAAGGGGATTTATGTAAAAAAGATGGGCGGAGGTCAGGTAAATCCTGTAACCGGTGATTTCGTATTCGAAGTTACCGAAGGCTACATGATTGAAAATGGTCATACAGGTGAGGCCATAAGAGGTGCGACGCTTATAGGAAACGGCCCGAAGATACTCCTTTCGATTGAGCATGTCGGCAATGACCTGGGCTGGGGTATAGGCACATGCGGCAAGGACGGACAGGGTGTTCCGGTCGGGGATGCCCAGCCTACGCTTCTGATACCAGAAATTACCGTGGGAGGTAAAATACATGAAGAATAGAAGAGTTTTACTGCCGGTTTTACTTATGCTGACAATAGCGATCCTGGGCGGTTGCGCATTTGTTACAATCGACCTCATGAGCCTTACCAGGATTCCCGGTATGCAGGAGAGGGTCCTTTACAAAGGAACCGAGAACAAGGTCCTGATTGTAGAGATTCTGGGTCTGATAACGACGACAGGAGTGAAACAGATGTTCACTTCACAGGAAGGGACATATGAACGTCTTGACGGGATATTGAATACTGCAGACAAGGACCCCAGAATAAAGGCTGTTATCCTTAAGATTGACTCGCCCGGGGGCTCTGTCACGGCGTCCGACCTTGTGTACAGACGGATAGTCGATTTCAAGACAAAAAATAAAATACCCGTCGTCGCCTGCATAACGAACATGGGTGCATCAGGGGCGTACATGATAGCCCTTTCAGCGGACAGGATCGTGGCATTGCCGACATCGATGGTGGGAAATGTGGGAGTATTCATTCCTTTCATAAGCTTTCAGGGGCTGATGGATATGCTGGGTGTGCGAGACGAGACGATAGCATCCGGTAAATACAAGGTTGCTGGCTCTCCGAAGAAGGACATGACCGAAGACGACAAGGCGATATACAAGGCCATAATAGATGAGATGTATGCCGATTTTATGGCGAAGGTGAAAAAGAACAGGCCTGCAATGACAGATGCCGACATCAAAATAGTAGGCGACGGAAGGTTGATGGCGGCCAATACAGCAGTGAATTATCATGCAATTGATGAAGTGGGGTATTACGAAGACGCACTTAAATCGGTAGACAAGATTGCTGGCATAACAAATCCTACGGTTGTCATGTACCGCAGGGTCGGAGAAAAACAGGGCGGATTCTATTCCTGGCCGTGATAGCAAAATCGGATTCAAGCCGGCAGGCATGGTATAAACCATTTCTGCCGGTTTGTTGTATAGGAATTCAATAGAACCCGTTCAGCAGTTTCAGATTTGCTTCCTTAAGTCTGTTGGCGAGACCGGCGATAATCTTATCGGCAATTTCGGGATTTTCGTGGATTATCTTTTCAAATCCGACGTCTTTAACGTTCATTATCTCAACTACGCTTCTGCCGATGGATCTTATTGTGGCGCTTCTTGGCTCGTCCAGTATAATGCTGATTTCACCAAAGTATTCACCGACCTTGTTTATGACTGCAATCGATCTTCCTTTCTTTGATACCTCGAGCCCTCCTTCTGTCTGGATGAGCCTGAATACTTCCACACCGTACGTGTCTTCTTCAATAATAACTTCACCGTCGGCATATTCACGCACATCCAGATTGATTACCTCGGTATAAGGGATATTGGCTTCTGCTATCGAAGTAGTCTGTTCAAGCTGCATAAAGGCTGACTGCAGTATGGTCGAGACAAATGAAGGATTGGTATATGCTATATCTTCTATATTATCGCACCGGTAGGTTGCTATCCTCGAAGTCTTTCTGGCCCTGGCGGTGGTGCTGTAATTGATCCCTCTAAAAAAATTTTCAAGTCCGAATACATCATGGTCGGTAAGGATTCTGATGGTTTTGTCAAGCTGGCTTATGCGAACTTCACCGGCAAGGACCACATAGAAATACTCGTTGGAATCACCCTCCCTGACGATGATTTCGCCCGGCTGATATTCTTTGACAATCTGGGCCTGGATAAAGTTGGATTCCGGCATAATTGGTGTTTTCGGCAAAACATGAAAAAAACTTTACGTTTTCCTATAAAGGCCAATAATTTTTATGCTGGGCAATTATCCTTTCGAGCTCGCTGCATTCTTCAGGAATAACATGAGGCGCATTTTCGCCTTTTAAGACTTTTATAACTTCAGATATGGATTCCTTCTGGCCTTCCAGGCTGTATCCGCCCTCTAGCACATATATTACCGGGGCGTTTACGGCGAGAGCAGCATCTTTTATAATTCCTGCAAGCATCCCGTACCCCTGGCTTGAAAGCTGCATACCGCCTATAGGGTCGGCCATATGCGCGTCAAATCCGGCTGATACGAGTACAAGTCCGGGCTTGAATGCTTTAAGGACAGGGGCCAGTACACAATTGTAAATTGAGGCGAACTCCCCGTCGGTTTTGCCATAGCCCAGCGGGCAGTTGACTGTGAATCCTTCTCCTTTTCCGCGTCCTGTTTCCTTCAATCCTCCAGTTCCAGGATAATAAGGATACTGGTGGCTTGAGAAATAAAGCACGGAATCGTCTTCATAAAAGCTGTCCTGTGTGCCGTTTCCATGATGGACGTCAAAATCGATTATCAGAACCTTTTCTATCCCGAATTCCGCTCGTGCCTTTTGTGCGGCAATAGCGACATTGTTAAAGAGGCAGAATCCCATAGCCCTGTCATGAAGGCTGTGATGTCCCGGAGGTCTGACAAATGCAAAACCGCTGGTTATATCTTTCCTGAGCGCCATATCGACAAGTTTGATAAGGCTGCCTGCCGCCTTCAGGGCTGTATCAAAAGATTCTGATGAATATGCGGTATCGGGATCGAGGTATCCGCTGCCCCTTTCACAGCTCCTTTTTACAAGTTCTATATAATCTCTCGTATGGTTGAGATGGATGTCTTCTATCGAGGCGTCAACCGGGCTTACAAGCTGGATTCCCTCTCCCGGAGGTGAAAAAAGCGAATGGATATACGGGATGCGGTAAAGGGTTTCCGGATGACTTTCTCCGGTATCGTGGTTCATAAAAACAGGATCGGAAACAATTCCTATCACTGGGACCTCCGGTTTTTAATCATGTGCCCGGTCAGACTGACACGGGATAAATAACTGATTTGAAATTAAGCCAAAAGGGTGATTGTGGCAAGAAATAAAAAACAAATTGTGATTTGCTCAAAGATTATCAAGTGATTCTCAAAGAGTTCATTAGAACATCATAAATGAGCAATAATCTTAGATGCTCATTTATGATGTCAGTATCCCTTAATTCACACCTATTTTTTCAGCAGCTTCTTCCTTTTTTCATCAGGATCGAGTCCGAGCTGTCCTCCTGGATTCATGATATTGTTGGGATCGAAGTGGCGTTTGAGTGTTCTGAGTACGGCCATCTGCTCGGGTCCGAGGTGCTTGTCCATCCAGGGACCGATAAGCCTCCCCACTCCATGATGATGGCTCAGGGAGCCGCCGTGCTTTTGAATTGCATCGATGATGCCTGCATGGAATTCCCTGAACTCTTTCGGATCGTCCAGTTTCATTATGAATATGAAATACAAATTGGTGCCCTGCGGATAAAAATGAGATGCGTGAGTCATGCACATGGTTCGCGGTCTCGATTTGATGTATTCGCGAACGCCATTATGCAGGTTGTGCAGGTTGTCCCAGTTTACGCCTGCTTCGAGTGTGTCGATCTGTATGCCGTAATCCCCAAGATCCTCTCTCATATATGGTTCGGTATAACGTGTCTTTTCCCATTTTTTTACGGCATAACCGCTGAGGTTGATTGCACCGTGCTTTTTGACTATTCCCGCTATCTTTGATTTCACCAGTTTTGTAAAGTCGGCATCTCCTTCACAGTTCCCAAGGCAGAGGCATCGCTTCATGGGCATAAAGCCTTTTTTCTGAAGGAACTTATCGACAAAACCCGGCATGCCATAAAGTTTCAGGCCTCTGTCCGTCTCTTCGGGGTCCGATATGCGGTAAATCGCCGGTTTGCCGAACTCGGACTGCATTATTTCACGGCTGGCCTCGACAGCAGCATCCCATGAGGGGAACATATATCCGAAACGCTGCCGGTTTTGAGGCATATACCGGAATATCTTCATGGTGCATTCCACAAGAATGCCGAATGTACCTTCGGAGCCTTTCATTATGTCGTTGATCTTCGGTCCGGTTGCCGTTGCAGGAAAGTCCAGGGTTTTGAAATTGCCGGCGGGTGTTACGTACTCCTGACTGAATACTATATCGTAAGCATCTCCGTAATATGTGGAGGCCTGACCGGAACCCAATGT
Organism: uncultured Bacteriovoracaceae bacterium; assembly: GCA_964400685.1. Lineage (GTDB taxonomy): Bacteria > Desulfobacterota > Desulfomonilia > UBA1062 > UBA1062 > DATCTV01. Next base: position 18,604 of record CAYNVT010000013.1, read on the forward strand.
CACGATCCATCCTCCAACGGTCGAGTATTCAAATGACTGGGGAAAGTGTCCGCATGTATATGCCAGTTTTGTCCCGAAAAGGGTAGGCGCATTGTTCAATGCATGCTCATAGGCCGGACCGAACATTCCGGGCTGGACAAGGGCTGTCTGGTTCAGTTCATTTATTTTAAGCAGCTTGTTCATGTGAGTGCTGAGTACAAGTGTCACCCCGCCTTTTGCAGGTTTGCATCCGAAGTTTACCGATGATCCGGCAGCAAAAACGGTTACGGGAATTTTTTCGCCATTGCAGTATTCGACTATTTTTGCAACATCATGCTTGTCTCTGGGATGAAGGACTATATCTGCGACCTCACTGATAAGACCTTTTCTGAGTTCAAGCATTTCCTCTGTAGTTTTACCGTATGAGAATCTGACGCGAGAATAATCATCAAGAGACACATTTTCGTTGCCAACGATTGCAGAAAGCTGTTCTATCTGCCCGGTTTTTAGTGCCGGCGGCCTGTTCAGGCTCACCTTCGTATTGCCTTCGTCCTGTTTCTTTTTGAAATCGGCATCGCTTAGTCCGAATTCCTCTTTCATCATTTCATACCAGTGAGAGCTCGGATGCTTGAAATGATTGGGGTCTCCGTATTTGAATATCGACCTGTAAGAACCCGTTACCGGTGCCGTTTCCGTCCATGACGGGATGAAGTGCTTTTTATCAAACATAATGATTCTCCTTTAATAAGGTATTTAATGCTATTCGGCAGGAATTCTGAGTAAGTTTACCGTGTCTTCAATTTCGTCACTGATGCGTTTTGAATCCCAGTGCAGTTCATGGCCTGCCGTAACAGCAACTTTTTCAAGTATATCGATACCCGGATTACCAAGTGTAGCTATCCCGGTTCTTCGAAGAACGATATCGGAAAGTTTTTGCGCCATTTCATTTCTCACGGCATGGGAAACCTGTGCCAGAATTTCCCCGTCTTTATCAAGAACCCCGGTCAGGTGCTTCTCTGATCTGGCGATTCCCATAACATCATAGCATTCCGTACCATAGTTTCTGCCGAGATATTCCATGGTCTCTCCGGAGAAGTCCCTGTTGTTTTTCTGCAGGTCATACATGAAGGCGTTCATATCCTTGATTTCAGAGCCCCAAAGATACTTTTTATCGGTAATGGTGACCCTTCCAGGAATACCAAGTTTGCTCATAACCAGATTCATGCAGTTTTCAGCCAGGTTGCGGCTTGTCGTATACTTGCCGCCTTCGACGGTAACCAGTCCATCCAGACCTTCTTTTTTGTTGTCATAAATTTCGTATTTTCTGGAGCTGGAATATGTTTCCTCTGTCTGTTCCTCGACAAGAGGGCGGAGTCCGCCAAAAGCATATTTGACATCATCATATGAAAGGTTGCCGTCTCCGAAAGACATATTAACTTCATCGATCAGTTCAATGATGCTCTCTTTTGTGACCCTGTAATCATCAGGGGACCCTGTATATGGTTTGTCTGTTGTACCTATGAGGGTATGGTCTCTCCACGGAATAAGGAAGAAGTGTCTTCCATTTGGTGTGATTGTGCCGACAACATATTTTCCCGAGAGCATTTTCTTTTCTGTGATTATATGTATGCCTTCCGAACGTCTGAGCGAACAAGTAGAACCGGGTTTCGCAAGGCCAAGTATAATATCAGCCCATGGCCCTCCGCAATTTATTGTTACCTTGCCGCGTATTTCATGGGAAATACCGTTCATGGTGTCGGTAACCTTAACCCCTGTAACCCGGTTGTCTTCGAGCAGAAAACCGTTGACCAGTGTATAATTTGCAGCCTTTGCTCCATAAGACACGGCTGATTTTATAAAGGCGAGAGTAAGGCGTTCAGGGAAAATGCTTGTGCAGTCATAGAATATCGAGGCCCCGGTCAGTCTGTCTTTTCTAACATTCGGTTCATTCATGAGTACTTTGTCTTTTGACATGCTGTGGTGGTAGGGAACCTTTTTGCTCTTGTCCCAGGTAAAACCTTTGTCATAGGAGAGCAAATCATACAAAAGCATGCCCACTTTCATTACCCGTTTTCTGTTTGTTATGGGCAAAGCGCTGTGCGTCATCATGATTGGGGTGGGGTAAACAAAATTTGGTGCGATATTTTCAAGCACGCGTCTCTCGCGGAGCGATTCTCTCACAAGTCCCAGTTCGCCGTTTACAAGGTATCTTAAGCCTCCGTGTATCAGCTTTGATGTGACCGAGGAGGTGGCCCAGGAAAAGTCTTTTTTCTCCACCAGCGCTACTTTAAGGCCTCTTGTTGCCGCATCATAGGCAATTGATGCCCCGGTAATACCGCCTCCTATTACGATAACGTCAAAAAATTCGCCCTTAAAATTTTCAATAAATCTTTTCATAACTTAGGCTCCTGAGTTTTATTAATGTATTCTCTTGTAGCATTCTCCGTAAATTCCAGAATTTCCTTCATGATGCTTCTGGCCTTTGATTCATCACCATTGCTTATTGCCTTTAATATTTCCTTATGGAATTTTTCGGACCTCTTAGAATTTTTTTCATTGTTGAAATAGAGATAGCTCAGGTCGCGATACGTCTGATTGAAGAAATTGAGCAGAATTATATACAGGATGTTCTTTGTGAATCTGGCTATCAACTGATGTACCAGAAGGTCTTTTTCCTGAATTGTGATGGATGAATCCCGGATGACTTCTCCAAGCTCGGCAAGGTCTTTTCCGGTGCGACGTTTGGCCGCAAGTCCTGCCATTTCCGTGCAAAAAGTGTTTCTGGCCTCAATAAGGCTGAAAAATATATCCTTGTTAACTGAACCGTTGCTGTGAGCGAGGATACTCTTGATAAGGTCAAGATTTCCGTTAAGCGCATAATCCCTTACATAAACACCGTTGCCGTGGCGTATTTCAAGCAGTTCGTGTGATTCAAGCCTTCTTATGGCTTCACGAACCGTAGCGCGGTTTACTCCGAAGTTGAGGGCAAGTTCACGCTCTGACGGGAGTCTGGTTCCGGGCAGTATTTCGCCCCTTATTATCTTTCCTTCGATCACCCCGGCAAGCTCTTCATGCAGCCTGGTCCTGTTTAATGGTTCAGCAAATACTTCCGGTGCAGACATTTATTCTCCTATTAATGGTTGGGTGGTACAGTGGTCGAACCAATAAACCAAATATAATAATATTTCAAGAAAATATTTTTCTTTTTTATTATAAAATTATATTAATATTCATGAGGGGGTCACATGAAACCATCATATAGAATGATCTGGTTTATGGCTCTTATAGGTTTTTTTATCATTCCGGGCTGCTCGAATGATAAAAAAGAAAACGATTCCGATTCGGGGTATTCTCTGTTTCGTAATGACAATATTTCTCCCACGCCGGGAAAAAGAATTTCAGTAACACGGAAGACACCCCAGAACATAGTAGTTACCTGGGATGCATCCTCTGATTATGAAACGCTGCAGAAGAACCTGCAATACAAACTTGTTTATTCAGCAAGAAACGATATCAGCTCCGTTGAGAGCGCAGAGAAGAACGGCACGGTCATTATGGGATGGACTCCCGGGACCCTGTCAAGGCAGGTGAAAGGGTTGTCGGCATCGGGTATTTATTATTTTACAGTACTCGTAAGAGATGAGGCCGGTAATATTGCCGTATATACTCCACAGTCCTTATCCGCTCCTGATTCAAATCTACCGGCTGCAAATATGACGATGAGAGATGAAACTGCAAACAAACCCATGTTCCCTCCGCGTAAGCCGATTGCAAATGATGCAAATGCACCTCAAGTCGATCCGGGCCTTACCGTAAGCGATATATCCTTTGACAGCGTCACCGTTTCATGGGAGCCTGCAGACGATAATGTTACTGCCCCTGAGAGACTCCAGTATAAAGTGATTTATTCAACAAGCCGGGATATTGATAATGTTAAAGATGCTGAAAACAACGGACAGATAGCGATGGAATGGTCGACAAATATAACCTCTCACAGAATAAGCGGCCTTGAATCTTCAACAACCTATTATATTGTAGCTCTTGTGAGGGATGAGGCCGGCAATACTGCACTTTATGAACCTCACGAAGTGACGACAATATCTCAGGATGGCAAAGGTTCAGGCGAGTAAAGAAAAAGCAGAGATATCAGAAGAGTAAAGTAAAAACTGTCTCAGCCGTATCTCTGAGGAAATACATTCATAAAACATCAGGAGGTCCGAATGTCTCTACCGAACAGGCATAACCCGTATTCCTTTGACGAATTTCTTTCATGGAGAAAATCCATAGACTACTATCTTGATGACATTTTCCTGCAGAAGGTTTTAAGGCATTTTTCAACAGGCGACTGGGATGAAGTGGACCGTGAACTCAGGAAGATGTCCGCAAGTGTATCTTTTGACTGGCGTGACCTCAGCGATACCATAGCAGTACCTGAGAAAAGACCTTATGTGATGCATTATGACGGCCATAATCACAGGATAGACAGGATTGTGAGGCCAGCCGAGACGCTTAAACTTGAAAAGGAGATATTTTCCCAGGCGATATTTTCTGAAAAAACAAACCCATGGGTGCGTCTTGCCAAGATGTTTCTCATCTACCAGAATGGGGAGGCTTGTGTAGCCTGTCCCATGGTATGTACTGAAGGCCTTGTAGCACTTCTCGATCGTTATGCGGATACGCCGGTGCTTAAAAATATTCTCAGGCATTGCAAAGAAGGGATAAATGGTGATTTCGGAATCGGCGCCCAGTATCTCTCGGAAATACAGGGCGGGTCAGACGTCCCGTCAAATCTTCTTGAAGCAGTCAGGGAGGGTGATGTCTGGCGGATATATGGCACTAAATTCTTCTGCTCGGCAACTCATGCCGATTATGCGGTTGTAACTGCAAAGCCTTCTGGCAGTGAAAGTGTAGGCCTTTTCATAGTCCCTTCATGGCTTGACGGGGATAAGGAAAAGGAGAAAAGAAACGGTTTTACGATCGACAGGATCAAGTGGAAGATGGGCACCAGCGAACTTACGACTGCCGAGATTACTTTCAACGGGGCAATTGCATATCAAGCCGGTCCGCTCGAAAGAGGCCTTGCAAATGTCGTTGGCATTGTTCTTACTTATTCCAGGCTTACTGTCGGACTGTCTGCGGCGGCAAGCATGACCCGCGCAGCGAGAGAGGCAAAAGGATATGCGGAAAGGAGATCAGCTTTCGGTCTGAATATTGACCTGTTTCCTATGCTCAAGGGCCAGCTTGCCAGACTGGATCTTTATGCGAAAAGGACAACTGCCGGGGCGTTCAAGCTGTATCATGAATTCCTTGCAATCCCAGGGGGACTGAAAGGCGGTATTGTTACCGACGAACCAGAAGACGCAAGAAAAAAGCGGTTTGCAATAAGGGAGCTTATAATGCTGCAAAAAATTGCCGCTTCATGGGATGCAACAGATATGATGAGACTCGCGATGAGTGTCTTCGGCGGGCATGGGGTAATGGAAGATTTTTCATCACTGCCGAGGCTTTTCAGGGATGCGGCCATTAACGAGTTGTGGGAAGGCCCCCGCAATGTTCTCCTGACTCAGATTCACAGGGATTTATCAAGGGCTGCTGCATGGTATGCCCCTGAAGAGTTTGTAAGAGACATCCTGTCCGGGGCTGAAAATGGGGTTATTGAGGGCCTGAGGCAAAGAATGAAAGAACTGTCTGGAATCAGTCTCCTTGGGAATGATGATTCTTCAATTGCAGCGTGCGAGAAATGGGACGCATTCTGCCATGATCTTTTTCACGCCTATCAGGATATTGCGCTGAGAGAGGTCAATGGAGGTTGAATGCAATTTTTCTGGTAAGTAAAAACAGGTTTGATATAATTGTTCTGATGATTAAAATATTAAGGAGCCTCAAATGAGGATACTGGTAATTGAAGATGAAAAAAAGGTGGCAGGTTTTCTGAAAAATGGCCTTAAAGAGGAAGGTTATGAAGTAGATGATGCATTTGATGGGCAGGCCGGCTTTGATTTGGCCATTCAAAACGAATATGACATGATCATCCTGGATCTCATGCTTCCGGGGCTTGACGGGATTACACTGTGCAAGAAGCTCAAAGAGCAGGGCAACAATACGCCCATATTGATGCTTACAGCCAGGGAGGCTGTCAAAGACAGAGTAATTGGGCTTGATGCAGGAGCCGATGACTATATGACGAAACCGTTTGCATTCGAAGAACTCCTGGCGAGGGTCAGGGTTATTCTGAGAAAGAGGCCGGTTACGCAGGAATTGAAACTGGAAATAGGCGACCTTGTTCTTGATCTTATTACTCATAAGGTAAAACGTGGAGGAGATGATATTGAACTGACCACAAAGGAATATGCCCTGCTCGAGTTCCTTATGAGAAATGCCGGAAATATAGTAACGCGAACCATGATAGCCGAACATGTATGGGATATAAACTTTGAGACCTTCACCAATGTCATTGATGTTTACATAAACTACCTGAGAAACAAGATAGACCGCGACCATGATGAAAAGCTTATACATACGGTGAGGGGAAGGGGATATGTTCTTAAAAAGTGACCTTATCCGATCTATTAGAATAAGGTTTATTGCATGGTATGCGCTTATCCTGACAGTAACATTTCTGTTGTTCAGTACTGTTCTGTACTTGTATCTTCAGAAGAGTCTCAGCTCATATCTTGATTTTATAATAGAGTCAAAGGCCGAGGGTGTTGCCGCATCCATAAATACATATTGGGAAACGGAGAAGATGGTTGCTGTTCACCGTAAAGGGATCAGCAGAAAGACTTTAAGCAAAATTAACAATAAGAACTTTCTGAAGATTGCAAACAGATGGGTTGAAGAACGGTCTAATGATCCGGATCTTGTAAGTGTAATTATTCAGATTTATAAACCGAACGGCGAGATAATTGCCTATTCGAAGAGTGCGCCTATAGTCAATCTTCCCAAGGAAGCACTTGATGAATCAAAAAAAAGTAATGAATATTACGGAAATGAAAAGATAGAGGTTTCGGAAAAGACCTTCCAGGATTTCAGGTTTGTGACGATGCCGGTCAAGGAAGGGAAATCGGTAGCATACATAGTACAGGTGGCGAGTCCCCTCACATTTACATATACGACACTTAACAGGGTCAAGCTGATTTTGTTCGTAACGTTGCCTCTTACTGTAATAATCGCCAGTATTCTTGCGGGGTTGTTTCTGGCCAGTATCACGCTCAAACCACTCAACAACATGATCGGGACCGTACGTCAGATTACCGGGGCCAATCTTGACACAAGGGTTGAGATTCCTGAAAATATGCATGAAATCAGGGAGCTTGCAGAAACATTCAATGACATGCTTGAAAGGATTAATCGCTCATTTGCCGTACAGAAGCAGTTTATGCAGGATGTGTCCCATGAATTGAAAACACCCCTTACCGTCATAAGAGGTGAAATGGAGGTCGCACTCAAGAGAGAGCGCTCTATTAACGAATACAGGGATATACTTGAAAGCAGTCTTGATGAGATAAAAAAGATAAACCGGATACTTGAAAGTCTTCTCGCTCTTGCAAGATTCGACAGTGACGCAGTTTCATTGCATAAAGAGTCAACTGATATAACAGAGCTTATCAAGGAAATTCTGAATGATATAGAGATACTGGCATTACAGAAAAATATTGAGATCACAGTAATCTCTGAAGCTTCTGACAATATAGTAAACATTGACAGGGAAAGGATGAGAAGGGTCTTTTACAATATTTTTGACAATGCCATCAAATATTCCAGTGAAAAAGGGAAAATCAATATTGATATTGAAAGGGCTGATGGAGAAGTATTAATTAATATCAGCGATTCAGGACCGGGTATTTCCGAAGAAGATATTCCATATATTTTTGACAGGTTTTATCGTGCAGACAAGGCCAGATGCAGTGAAGGTTTTGGACTTGGTTTAAGCATTGCGAAATCGATAGTTAAAGCTCATGGCGGCAACATCGAAGTCAGAAGCGTTTCAGGAGTGGGATCTACCTTTACAATTTATCTGCCAGCCGGATGACAGACCCAATTATAATATTTTAATATGTAACCGATCATCTTTTTTTAATCGATATAATCATTTAGGAAGAAAGAAATTCAGGAGGCATTATTTATGAATAAAGTATTAGTAAGCTTTTCAGTACTGGTAGCATTCATGTTCATGGTAACCGCAGCATTCGCAGCAGATGTAGCGGCAACGGTAGCACCATCAGACAAAGCAGCTGCAGCAGTATCAGCCGATAAGGCGGCTCGAGCAGACAAGAAAGCAGACAAGAAGGCAAAGAAAACAAAGGCAAAGAAAGTAAAGAAGGCCGACAAAAAAGCAACTCCGGCGGCACCGGCAGCTCCAGCAAAGTAAGACAGGTAATCAGAATAAATGGTCTGAGAAAGAAAAGGGCAATAATACTACTGATCATTCCTGGACTGACTGCAACTATTTGTTATGCAGAAAGAGCGGCAGCCCCTAAAAAGGCTGCCGCTCTTTCTTATAAAGATACAAAAGAATATGTTGCAACAGGGTATGTGGAAACAGTCATTTCAGAAAATCCGAAACAAGGCGAAAAGTCAAAAATAATCATAGTAACCGATGACAACAAAAGGATAATTTTCTTTGTAAAAAAAACCACCACAATCTATGATACTGATATGAAGGCCAAAACACTTTCCGCTATATTTGTTAGGACCAGGGTAACAATAAGGTTCAGATCTGACAAAGACGGATTTTATGAGGCCTTGTCTATTATAGAATTAGGAAATTAGACTGATTTTTCTTTTTTCCAGGCTGGAGGAATTCCGATTTATGAAAAAATTGATTGTGATTATTACCTTGATCATATTGTGTCTGTTTATTACAGCACCGGGTTCGGCTTTTAACTGGGATAATCCTGATTTCGGTCCGGACGGCATGGCGGGATTGACTGATTCCAAGAAAATTGAGCTGAAAGCAGGCAGGATTGTCTTTTCTGCAACCGATAAGGATAAAGACAGTTCAATCATAGAAGCGGCGATTATTTTTAACAAACCCCCGGAAGAGGTATGGGATATGCTCTCAAAGACAGAAGAACAGATCAAATACCTTAAAGAGGTCAATGAAATAAAGCTCATTGATAAAAACGGCAACACTGACACCATGTGGTTTCAGCTGAAAATCATGCTTTTCCATATAAGGTATCAGATAAATCATCATTATAAGAAAGAAAGTTTATACTTCTACTGGTCACTTGATCCGACCTGTAAAAGCGATATCAGGGAACTTAAAGGTTTCTGGAAGTTTTATCCCTATGAGAATAATAAAACTTTTGCACGGTATGGAAGCCTCGTCAGTTTAAAATATTTACCTCTATGGCTGCAGAATGCATTAAAGAAAAAAGGTGTCGAAAAAGCGCTCAGTTCAGTTAAATGCTATGTTGATTCAGGCGGAACCTGTAAAAGAGAGGGATATTAAAAAAGGCATCTGTCTGCCCTTTTTTTAAATATCCGTTTTCTTCAAATATTAGGTTTACGGACGGTCTGGTCTTGCTTCCTTATCATCATTCCGGAAAGCACTCCCTTGTTAAGATTCCCTTTCTCAACGACCACACGGCCGTTAATTACAACGAGATCGAGTCCGGTTGGATGATGCACCGGGTCCCTGAAGACAGCTTTTGTTTTGAAATTTCGCGCATCCATTACCAGCAGGTCTGCGAAATACCCTTCCTTTATCAATCCCCTGTTTTCTATGCCAAACTCCTTTGCCGGCAGACCGGTACATTTGTATACCGCAGTCTCAAGATCAAGCAGACCTTTCTCGAATACATACCTGCTTATAAATTTCGGGTAGCATCCATAAAACAGGTATGAAGGTTTGCCTATACCAAGCAGGATGGTATCTGTAGTAATCATTACGGACGGGTCGACAAGAGCAGGGAAGGTGTAGCTTTCCGTGAATATATCGTCAGGTTCGCTCATAGACTCGAACACCAGCACCTGGCCGTCTTCTTCTATGAGCAGGTCACACATGACGTCAAACGGGTCAACTCCCCGTTCTTCTCCTATTTCAGTAAACCTTCTGCCTTCAAGGTTCTTATTCTTCTCGCTGCCTACAGCCATAATGGTTACGGCATCCCATCCCATAAGCCGCATGAAGTTCATTGACCAGCTGTTCCTGCCTCTATGAGGCCATACAGGTTTTCCCACTTCGATGTCTTTTTTTATGATTGCACGAGTTTCCTTATCCGTGATTTTTCCAAGGATGTCGTTTTTGCCTCCGACCAGTGTCCATGGGGGGAAGAATGCAAGCAGATGGGTGAATCCGGCGGTTGTAGGCATAATGTCCAATGTCACATTGCCGCCCTTCTTTCGTTCTTTTTCGAATAAACCGAGAATTCGATTCATTTCCATATCCAGTATGGGTTTAGGAATAATCTTTGTAGCCAGGTCGGCGTTTCTTGCAAGCCATTTGAGTCCTTTTAATGCAAGATTATGGAAGGGGCCAGCCCATGGTACGGAAAATATATGTGCCGAATGGGTATGTATGCCGCATCTGCGTGAAATTTCACCTAGTTCTCCAACTGCCTGAGGCATTGTTGATGATGTATAAGACCTGAGATGGCTTGCATGGATGCCATCATACCTGGCCAAAGGGGTTGAGAGTTCAACAAGCTCCTCGGTATCAGAATTCAGCCCCGGTGCATACTGCAGTCCGGATGAGAGCCCGAAACAGCCTGCTTCCATGCTTTCTATGAGTTGATTCTTCATATGCTCGATTTCGGGCTTGTCAAGCAGGCGGTTGTTTATTCCGGAAGCGCTTATCCTGAGAATCCCGTGAGGAACCAGCAGGGCCATGTTTGTAAGAAGGCCCCTCTTTTCAACAAATTCCATGAAGCTGCCGGCATCGTTCCATTTAATGTCATGGTCATAATCCATTTGCGTGAACACTTCGAGATAGGCTTTGAGGCCATAAGAATTCTCATCTGTAAGCGGTGCAAGCCCGATACCGCAATGGCCGCCTACAAATGTAGTAATGCCCTGCTTAACAAGGGGTGAGAGGATATCCTCATAATCGTTCTTAAATAGAGCAAGATCGGCATGCGAATGAGTGTCAATGAACCCAGGGCAGATGGTCTTGCCTAGGGCGTTTATTCTTCTGTCTGTTTCGCTCTTTTTTAGGTTTCCAATAGCCTCGATTGCATGTCCTTTGATTCCTATGTCGGCTTTATAGGACGGCTTTCCTGAACCGTTGACGATATCAGCGTTTTCAATAATGATGTCAAACATTTCCGACCTCCTCAAATGTTTCAGATTGGTACAAAAAGGTTGGATAAATATATTTCAGTTGCATATAAAAGGCAATGAATTAACATTTGAAAGAATAATGAAATAATGCTTGCAGGTATCAATTAGTTATGTGGAGGCTATGTGAATATGAATAAGAAAGTTATCCTCATAGGTGCCGGTGACCGCGGTCAGGTTTACGCTTCGTATGTGATGAAAAATCGCGATAAACTTGGTCTTGTTGCCGTCGCGGACCCGAATGAGACCAGGAGAAACAAGATAGCAAAAGCCCATGGTATAGGGCCTTCAAACCGGTTCGAATCGTGGGAGGAAATTCTGTCCCAGCCTCAAATGGCTGATGGGGCAATAATAGCCACACAGGATAATCTGCATGCAGGACCTGCAGTAAAGGCCCTTGAACTGGGATATGAGGTCCTGCTTGAAAAGCCTATGGCGATTACAGAAAAAGACTGTGAAGTCCTTGTCGAAACTTCAAGAAAGACTGGGCGGACATTGAATGTATGTCATGTACTCAGGTATACCGATTTTTTTTCGAGGATTAAGTCCATTATAGATGATGGTACAATAGGAGATGTTTATACGATATTTCACGCTGAAAACGTCTCATATTATCATATGGCCCACTCATATGTCCGTGGAAACTGGAGAAACATATCAGGCACATCACCCATGATACTCGCCAAATGCTGCCATGATCTTGACCTGATCGCCTGGTTTGCCGGATCGAAACCAGAAAAAATAAGTTCAACAGGTTCATTAAGCCATTTCAGGCCGGAAAATGCGCCCGTGGGAGTACCACAAAGATGCACCGACGGTTGCCCAGCCGGAAAGGAATGCATGTTTAACGCGGTTGATATCTATCTTACAGGCAAACACATGAAACTTGCCCTGGCAAAGGAAGGGCCATCGGCAATAGCCCTTGCTGCAAATGTCATGCTGAAATATCCTGTTATTTCAAGTGTTATACCGGTGCTGAGACAGTATTCAATCTGGAAGGAATGGCCTACAAGTACAATTACGGATGATCTTTCAAAAGACGGCATCATGAAAGCTCTCAAAAACGGACCTTATGGAAGATGTGTATATTTCTGTGATAATGACCAGGTCGACCACCAGGAAACGACGATAAAGTTCGATAAAGGCATTACGGCGGTTCTGAGAATGCACGGTCATTCTGAAATCGAGGGAAGGACCATACGTATCGACGGCAGCAAAGGGACACTCAAAGGAAAATTCGGAGGAAAGGCCGGACTTGATGTTCATATTCATGCAACCGGGAAAAAAATCATCTATCCCCTTAAGGCGGATATTCTTGGACACTCCGAAGGTGATTACAGAATAATGGATAATTTCTTATCGGTGTTGAATGGAGGAAAGGGCCAGACCGATGCGGCCGAGTCGCTTGTCAGTCACAGGATGGCTTTTGCCGCATATGAATCAATGATAGAGAACAGGATCGTCGAACTGTGAATATAATATACCGCTCATGCATAAAAGAAGACATGAAAGGCATATCGGAAATATTATTCAGAACCGGATTCATGGGGGAAGATCTGACGCCGACCGGACGGTTCAAGGATAAAAAGCTTTTCGCCCTGGTTAATATCGAAGGTTATGTGCGGTTTGAAACCGGGAATGGTTTTGTTGCCCAGGACAGGGATACAGGGAAAATACTCGGATATATAATCGGAACGGATAATACCCTCAGATATGAGAAGAGAATTGTTTTAAAAATGTATTGGAGAATATTTCTGCGTCTTTTATCGGTTACATGGTGGCGATATCCGGAATCGTTCAGAAAGGTTCTTTACTGGTTTTTCACTTATGAGACAAAATCTATTGAACATCTTTACAATGAATATCCGGCCCATTTGCATATAAATATTCTGCCAGGATATCAGCATATGGGCATAGGAAAAAATCTCCTCGATATGTTTCTTAAGAATATGTCTTCAAAGGGTGTTGCAGGGGTTCATCTGGGAACTTCAAACTACAATTTCAAAGCGCTCCCCTTTTACAGAAAAAACGGATTTAAGGTTATATTTGAGAGAAAAAACCTATTCTGGCCCGGAGTTGAGAATCAGATTTCAATTATATTCGGAAGGAACCTTAAAGCCGGATGACTTGATTTTATAAGGTTGAAATTTGTAAATTCTTGCATAAAGCCATTGTTTGAATTATGAATAATCGATGGAAAAAGATGAGTTCGAGAAAACCCTTGTGGAATTTGAAAAGCTTGTCAGGAAAAAGCTTCCTGCAATGATAAACATGGCAATGGCTGCCAGGGGCAACCGTGAGATTCAGAGCAACTTCAATTTTTTCATAGAAACGCTGAAACGCGAAAGAAATACAATCAACAGGGATATTGAAAGGGTTGCAAGGCCTGCCCAGAGAATGAGGTTTTTCAACACCATTAACACAATGGAATCCTTGTTGAGGGCTATGCAGGGCAGAAACACCATTCAGGAAAGGCTTCGGCAGAAGCAGCATAAAATACACGAGCATATAACTTACAATTCAGGGCAGGGAGCGTTTGACGGTGAACTGTTGAATGTCTTTCAAGATGGTTTCTTGCTGAAAACCTCTGAAAAAATGTCCGTTGATAAAGAAATTGAATTAATACTTGACGACGGAAGGAATGTGCACGGCAAGGTGATATGGTCTATACCGGAAGGGGACGGCAGTGTTGAAACCGGTGTAAAAATCAATGATGTATCCAGCAAACTGGATGATGAGTTGCACAAGCTTATTGACGAAAAGCTCGACACCTGACGAATCGGTTTTAAAATCATACCAGCTGAAAGCAATTTTCTATGAAATTCAGAATCGAGACACTTGGATGCAAGGTAAATCAATATGAGAGCCAGCAGATAAGACAGGCCCTTTTAACCTCAGGTTACACCGAGTCAACAGACAATGAATATGCCGACTTGACAATAGTGAATACGTGTACGGTGACTCACCGTTCGGATTCTGATGCCAGAAAACTTCTTAGAAAGGCGCTGGATTCGGAAAAAATTGTTGCTACAGGGTGTCTTGCAGCAACAAGGCCTGAGGTAATCAAGTCTATTTCAGACAGAATTATTGTTGTATCGAAGGATGATATTGATAAAATCATAAATGCATCCTTGCCGGATACCATTTCGTGCTTTTCAGGCAGAGCCCGGGCCTTTATTAAGGTACAGGACGGATGTTCCAATTTCTGTACATTCTGTATAGTTCCCTATGCAAGAGGCTGCCTTTCGAGCAGGCCGGGAAGTGAGATAGTTGATGAGGTGAACCATCTGTTTACGAACGGGTGCAATGAAATTGTTCTGTGCGGAATAAATCTCGGGCTATATGAAGGCGGCTTATCCACTATACTTAAGAGGCTCCTCAGGGAAACGGATATCCCAAGAATCCGTATAAGCTCAATTGAGCCCTGGACTGTAAAACAAGATATTATAGAGCTTTTTTCGGAACCGCGTATTTGCGCGCACCTGCATCTGCCTCTTCAGAGCGGGAGCAGAAAGATACTTGCCGAGATGCGAAGGCCCTATGATCCGCCATATTATAAAAAACTCATCGGAGAGCTTCTCTCGGTAAGACCGGAGGCGGCAATCGGTACGGATATAATGGCCGGTTTTCCCGGAGAAAGCGTCGATGATTTCGATGAAAGTTTTGATTTTATTGAAAGCCTTCCCCTTACATACATGCATGTGTTTCCGTTTTCAAAACGGTCTGGAACCAAGGCAGCTGAATTCAGCTGCCAGATTGAAGAAGCCGAGAAGAAGAGAAGGGCAAAGCTTTATAGGAAGCTCTCTGAAGAGAAGAGAACTGAATTCATTCAAGGCAATATCGGTGATGTATGCAATGTACTTGTAACTGATTCTGTGAATGGGGCCTGCCGGGGGATTACCTCGAACTATATAACTGTCGTTTTTAATTCGGATTCTGCTGTCGGAGATATTGTTGGGGTCAGGCTTCAAAAAATGCAGGGCCGACAGGTGAAAGGCATATTTTATGGATAACCATGAGGCAACAGCGTTATTGAATGACATGGCAGATGCCCTGGAGTATCTTGAAGAACCTTTCAGGGCAAAGGCATATAGAAAAGCCGCCGATACAGTATCAATGCTTGATGTGCCGATAAAGACATTGATTGCAGACGGGAGTATCAGAAGTATTTCCGGAATCGGCAAAGGAATAACTTCAACACTTACTTCATGGGAACAGGGCGATTTCAGCGGCCTGTCGGACCTTACAGCCAAACTTCCTGCGGGACTTCCTGAGCTCCTTAAGGTTCCGGGGCTGGGCATAAAAAGAATCAGGGAACTTCAGCTTAAAGGAATTGAAACGCTTGAAGACCTGAATAATGAACTTGATAAAGGCCGACTCACTACCTTCAAGGGCCTTACTGTAAGATTCGAGGCCAGAATTCGAAAAGCGATAGCCGATATAATCGAGGGCAGGGGGCGCATACTTTTAAACAGGGCATTCGACACGGCTATGTACATGAATAAGATTCTTCAATTGAATGGAATTGACGCCTCTCTGACTGGGGAACTCAGACGGACGGAAGAGACAATAAGTTCAATTGATTATCTTGTTTGTGATGATAAAGATGCCGGGCTCAAATTAAAAAATATATTCGGTGACCAGATTATTAAATCCGATGGAATTTTAACAATCAATATGAGAAGGGCTCCGAAGATAAAAATTTATCTGACTGACAAAAAGGCCCATGGTTTTTCTCTCTTCATTACGACCGGATCAAACGGGCATGTTGAAAGAGTCAAAGCTCACGCCTCTTTTCATGGCTATGAAATAACTGAAGCGGGCATATTTAAAAACGGCTCACCCTGTTTTCCTGAGACCGAGAGAAATCTGTATGAAATCATAGGTCTTCAGTACATGCCGCCTGAAATAAGGGAAGGACTGTATGAAACAGGTTTTGCTTCAGGCAGAGCAGTTCCGGTTTTGATTGATGAAAAAGATACTGTTGGAACTATTCATAATCATACGACATACAGTGACGGCAGGGCATCTCTGACGGAAATGACAGAGATAGCTCAGCAAATGGGATACAAGTGGATAGGGATATCAGATCATAGCATTACTGCACACTATGCAGGGGGGATGAGCGAGAAGTCACTGCGCAGGCAGCATGCCGAGATCGATGCACTGAATAATAAGAAAGGAATCCGCATATTCAAAGGTATCGAATGTGACATTCAGCAGGATGGATCGCTGGATTACGGTTACGACATGTTGAATTCCTTCGATTTTGTCATAGCAAGCATTCATACAAAGATGGACATGGATGAGAACCGGATGACCCAGCGGATAATAACTGCTGTCCGTAATCCTGCTACATCCATGCTTGCCCATCCCACCGGGAGGCTTCTGCTTGCAAGAAGCCCTTATGAAGTGGATATGGACGCGGTCCTTGAAGAATGTCTTCTAAACAAGGTGATTGTTGAAATAAATGCCAATCCTCAAAGGCTTGACCTTGGCTGGAGGAGGGTGAACGAATTCATAACAGCAGGGGGCATTGTGGCCATAAGCCCCGATGCCCATGATGCAGCGGGACTTAATGATATGAAATTCGGACTTATGATGGCAAGGAAGGGCCTGGTTGAACCTTGTTCCTGCATCAACTCTTTTAATGCAGAAGAAGCAATTGTTTTTCTGAAAAGGTCAAGATAAATCCTTGATGCTTCCCTGTTGACTATAAAAGGCCGGCTATTATTTTAATACATATGCACAAACGTACATTCATCGAGATGAGAGTTGCGGGAATTGCCCTTGATCCCACAAACAATGCGCCCATTGTCCTTCTGAGCGATGTGAACAATAAATCATTTCTGCCCATCTGGATAGGGATACTGGAAGCAAGTTCAATTGCAGCAGCCCTTGAAGATATTAAAGCGGACAGGCCGATGACTCATGATCTTTTATGCTCAATGGTCGAATCCCTCGGGGCAAGGGTTGTGAAGGTGGAAATAATCGATCTGAAGCAGAACATTTATTTTGCAGATATTGTTTTAGAGCATTCAGGTGAAGTTAAATCAATAGACTCCAGACCCTCGGATGCAATTGCTGTTGCCCTGAGAACTCATGCAAGGATTTTCGTTTCCAGTCATGTGATAAAGGAAATGATTGGTGAAGATATGCTGTCCCAGGGCATTCTGGGATTCGAGCAGAACAGAGACAAGCTTCAGGATATACTTGAGAGGATGGACCCGGAGGATTTCGGAAAATTCAGGGCGTAATAATAATAATTAGATTTCTTCCCCGCCTGATTGCGGGGAAGAAATGTTTCAATTGTCTATAAAGGATCTGAGCTTTTTCGAACGAACCGGGTGTCTGAGTTTCCTCAGGGCTTTTGCTTCAATCTGCCTTATTCTTTCACGTGTAACAGTGAAGTCTTTTCCGACCTCTTCCAGGGTATGATCTGATTTCTCGCCTATACCGAAACGCATACGCAATACCTTTTCCTCTCTGGGAGTCAGTGTTGCAAGCACCCGCCTTGACTGCTCTGACAGGTTTTTGGCGATTATCGCTTCCGCAGGAGACGGCACTTTCTTGTCTTCTATGAAATCTCCTAGGTGGGAGTCCTCTTCTTCTCCGATAGGTGTTTCTAGGGATATAGGCTCTTTGGCGATTTTTAGAATCTTTCTCACCTTGTGTTCGGGATACTCCATCTTCTCGGCTATTTCCTCGGGTGTCGGTTCCCTCCCAAGTTCCTGTACCAGGGCTCTTGATGTCCTTATTAGTTTGTTTATCGTCTCGATCATATGTACAGGTATCCTTATCGTCCTGGCCTGATCCGCTATCGCCCTTGTAATGGCCTGACGTATCCACCACGTGGCATATGTCGAGAATTTGTAACCACGCCTGTATTCGAATTTTTCAACCGCCTTCATCAGCCCGATATTGCCTTCCTGTATGAGGTCAAGGAACTGGAGCCCCCGGTTCACATATTTTTTAGCTATGCTTACCACAAGTCTAAGGTTCGCCTGAATCAGTTCGGTCTTTGCAGAATTTGTTTTTAATTCCGCATCCTCGAGAATTCTCACGGCCTTTTTCAAGCCCTGTGCGGTAAGGCCGCCTTCAATCTCTATCTTTTTTATCTCCTTACGAAGTAAGGAAAGGTCTGCTGCAACCAGACAGAACTCATCGGCCGACATGGACTGTCTGGCTAGAAATTTATCATGACCGCTCTTTCCATTCTGTATTTTATGATACATATCCAGGATATCTTCGCAGCATATTCCGAAACGGGTTTCATAATATGCTATATGATGTTCCTTTAATTCCAGCTGCTTTTTCAAATCCTTGAGCTTCCTTCCGAAACCGTCAATCTGTTCGGGAACGAACTTGATCTCATTTATGAGTCTGACAATTTCACGGCTTACTTTTGCCATATCATTTTTGATCTTCTCTCGCCTGTTCTTGGGCGCACGGAAAAGTTTGGACTTAAGTAGCTTGATCTGAGCCTGATTAGCCTCTATGGTCTTAATAATATCCAGGGTTTTCTGTCTTGCAGGATGTTCCTCGAGCTCAATCTCATTTTCAACATTGAATATATCCTCAAGGTCAATAACGTCTTTCAGGCGGATGTTGCCTGTTTCCAGCAACCTCCCGATATTTATCACTTCTTTGACGGTGACAGGAGAATTTATTATTACATTAAGTATCTGCCGCTGTCCGGCCTCTATACGTTTTGCAATCTCGGTCTCATCTTCTCGCGAAAGTAATGATACCGATCCCATTTCATGCAGGTACATCCTTACAGGGTCAGGGGCCCTGAAAGCCCCGTCATCGGTAATTTCGATTTCTTCCTCATTCTCGAATGCTGCTTCAGATTCAGAAACGTTAATCTCCTTATCTGAAAACATGTCCATTACGTCTTCAAGATCATCAGGCGTCAAGACATCTTCAGGAAGTGATTCGGTTGTTGTCGGTTCTTCAAAAATGAATTCTTTAGGTTTGGCCATATCTACGAATTTCTGAACATCTTTTTTGAACGCCTTTTTGTCGGTCATTTCTTTCCCAGCGCCTCCGTTATATATTTGGGAATATTTTTTCTCTCCTCTACCAGAACTTTTCTTCTGGTAAGCAGTTTGAATTGCAGATCTTTTTCGGCTCCGGCTATATTGTCCTGCAATTCCTTCAATTCCCTGTCATACCGCCTGGTCAGCATTCTGCCTGCAATATCAGACAGCGCCTTTCTTCTGTCATTCTCAAGGCCGTCCAGACCAAGCAGCCTCTGAGCAGTGGTTCTTACTCTTTCAGGACAGTCTGCGTGATTATCCATGCAATTTCCATGCTCAAGTATCCACTCTGCGAGCATGGAAATATCATCATCCTTAAACTCTTTGGCCAGGTTGAAAACGCTTAGTATTTTTACAGCATCCGTGTCAAGGAGTATAAGTTTGCCGAACATATCCTCAAGGGGATCGCGCTGAGTTGTAAGGGTTTCATTAATCTTGACATCACCCTTTCCCCTTATCAGCCTCGATATTGTATCCCTCTTTATTCCTGTACGCTCTGAAAGCCTTTCTTCAAGCATATCTCTCAGCGCTATATCTTTCACCTTTGTAATACTCTGTGTTAATTCGGTAAGTATAGCTTTTTTCCCTTCCATCTTTGATGCATCGTGCTTTTTAAAAGATTCATCGAATATGAAGTCCCATATATTAACAGCCTGGTCCAGAATCGTATTCCATCCGGCAATATTTCTTCTTGCCAGATCATCAGGGTCCATTCCCTCGGGTAGGACTGCAACCCTGGGTATGATGTCAGTTGAAAAAAACTGTTCCAGCGCCCTGTATGTTGCATTTCTTCCGGCTGCATCGCCGTCGAAGACCAGCGTTATTGAATCTGTAAATCTTTTAAGAAGCCTGACATGGTCTTCGCTGAAAGATGTTCCCAGAGCTGCAACTGCTCTCGAAAACCCGGCGTTGGCCAGAGACACTACATCCATATACCCTTCCACAACCACTACCCCCTGATTCTTTATCAGGTTTCGAGCATTGTTTAGATTATAAAGAACCCGTTTCTTTTCAAATACCGGTGTTTCCGGGCTGTTCAGATACTTGGGTTCGCTGCCGTCCAGAACCCTTCCGCCGAAAGCGACAACCTCTCCCCCTCTGTCTATTATTGGAAACATTACCCGATTTCTGAACCTGTCGTAATACCCTCCGGATTTTCTATCAACCGTGAGACCGGCTTTGAATGCAATCTGTTCTGAGATGCCATTCTTTTTAAGATGAACAATCAGTGCATCCCATTCATCCGGGGCATATCCGATTGAGAAAGCATTGATTGTTTCATCCTTCAGTCCCCGGGCCTTGAGATAATCATAAGCGATGGTTCCTTTTGGGGATCTGAGCATGGAGACAAAGAAGCCCATGGCGATACGACCTGCGTCATATATTGCCTTGATCTCGCTCCTGTTCTGCTTCAACTCCCGCTCAGGGCGCTCTATTCCGGCTTTCTCGCAGAGTTCGTCAACAGCCTCGCGATAGCTGAGGCCTTTTGTCTTGATTATGAAATCAATTACGTTGCCGTTTTCCTTGCACCCGAAACAGTAAAACATCTGTTTTGACTGATCCACTGTAAATGAAGGTGCGCTTTCCTTATGGAAAGGGCAGAGGCCCCAGTGCTTACCACCTCTTTTTTTGAGAGTGACATGCTCCGAGACGACATCAACGATGTCATAATGTGAGAGGATTCTGTCTTTTAAATCATGCTGCATCTTCAGTTGAACCTCACAATTGTTTTCGCTCCGCCGCTGTCCTCCGGCTGTGCATCATGAAATCCCTTTACATCGGGAACCTGCCTCAGGTAATCCCTGACGGCTTTTTTCAGGATTCCGGATCCGCTGCCATGAATAATCTCAAGCGTTTCCTGACCTGACAGGATTGCAGTATCTATTGCTTTTTCTATTACGGGAAGCGCCTCATCCACCCTCATTCCGACAATAATAATGGGAAGCACAGAAGGAGCAAAAGATTTTATGTGACCTGTCTTGAAAAAACGAGTTTCTTCATCACGTGATGGTTCAAGATGATCGATGTTTACTGTTATTCTCTTTGATCCACATGTGATCTCAGCCGTTTCAGGTTCAAGCGATGTTATTATGCCTGAGACCTTTGTGTTTATTATTCGTACTTTCATGCCCTTTGAAAAACCGAATACGGTGGATGACTGCTCAGGAAGCTCTGATAACGCCTCTTCAAGTTCTGATGCCTCCGGCAGTTCCTTTACTGCCCGGACATCATATTTTTCAGGCCTGCTTATGAGATTTTCCAGTCTTTCCAAGAGCCTTTTATACTTGAGTGCAGATTCAAACCGTTCCTTCTCCTTCAGTCTTTTTTCGTTCTCGGCGGCCTCTTTGATTCCGGCTGCTTCATCGAGAGCGGCTTGTGCTTCAAGTCTTAGCTTTGAGGCAGTGCCTATATCTTCAATCGCCTTCATCAGGCCGCTGTCCCCTTTTCCTGCTACAATGTCTGCGGCAGTATCAATCAAAGCTTCAGGGAACGAAACGGATTTGAGTATTTCAAAGGCCCTGCTTGAACCTATTACTCCGTATTGAATCGAGTAAAGCGGCTTGACAGTATTTTCATCGAATGTCATTGAAGCAAGCTGTATTTCAGGATGGGACAGGCCGTATAGTTTTACCGTTTCGGAATGTGAAGTAACAACAACAATTGCCCCTTTCTTCCTGTAGGCATCTATGCAGGCGACTGCAATTGCCCCTCCGTGATCATGATCCGTTCCAGTCCCAGGTTCATCAAGCAGGACGATATCTCCTGAACCTGCATTTTCATATATGTCTTTTAAGGATTTGGCATGTGCCGTGAATGTCGAGAGTCCATGTGAAATGTCCTGCGATGTATCCATCTCTACGAGAACGGAATTGACCCGCGGTATTATGGAACCTTTATCCGCCGGGACCGGCAATCCGCTTTTCGCCATGATTATAATGAGGCCCAGCGTTTTGAGCGCAACTGTTTTGCCTCCTGCATTTGGTCCGGTGATAATCAGGCAGTTGCTGTCTTTCGAGAGCCTGATATCAAGAGGCCTGCAGTTATGTCCGATGTTCTGTTGCAGAAGAGGGTGTCTGGCGTTGACAAGGTGTATTTCATTGCCGAGTTCGGGGATAAAGCTCTCTGTCCGGATGGAGAAAATGGAAACCGCCTGAATGACATCCAATCGGGCAAAAATTGATATGCCTTCTTTAATATTGCCGGATTCGCGTATTACCTGGGTTGTCAGGTGCCTTAATATTCTCTCTTCCTCTTCCCTGATCCCTGATTTTAATTCTATTAGAGTGTTATTGTCTTCTACGACTTCGAACGGCTCCACATAAACCGAGTGTCTGGAGCCTGAATAGTCATGGGTGATGCCTTTTATATAAGTTCCGAAGTCGTGTCTTAAAGGTATGACAAACCTGTTGTTCCGTATTGTGATGATCTCTTCTGTTACAATATGCCTGAATTTCGAAATGAGGCCTTCCAGCTTTTCAAGGACAGTCTGCCGCAATGACCGGTGCTTTATTCTCATCTGTTTCAGAAAAGGGTTCTTCAGGTCAGATACCTCACCAGTAGGGAGCAGGGAGTTTTCAATTTCCTTTATCAGCAGGAAAGGGATTGATATGTTCGCAGTCAGCCGGGAAAGATGCTCTTCCTTGTCAAGCTGGGACTTCAATCTGTTGATCTCTTTTAATGTCGAAGATACTTTCAGCAGGTCCTGACCTTCAAGGACAGTACCTTCCTTCATTTCCAGAAGCGGGCTTATATCTTCGATCGGATTGATGCTTATCCTGTTGCCGGTTATCAGTTCAGTCATTTCAGAGATGAGTTCCCATTGGGAAACTGCATCATCCCAGGAATCATAAGGGCGCAGTTCTTCCAGTGCCTTTAATCCGGCATCGGAAACGATATTGTTTTTTATATAGCCCTTGATGGAATTAAATTCTAAAAGGTCACCCTTCATCTGTGCTTGTATTGGAAATGGTTTAAAAAATTTGCCGGTCGGTTACGAGAGTCTGCTGTTTACCAGATTACTTACCTTTTTGCCGTCAGCCCTGCCTGCTGTTTTTGAAAGGACAAGTTTCATTACTTTGCCCATGTCTTTCTTGGTTGCGCCCGTTTCGGCTATGACTGAATCGATGATAGCGGTCAGTTCTTCGTCATTGATTTCCGAAGGAAGATAGGATTTTAAAATTTCCAGTTTAACCCGCTCGATTTCAGCCATGTCCGTTCTGCCTGCGGCACCGAACTGCTCATACGATTCGTTTACCTGCTTAATCTCCGTACGAAGGACGCCTGTTGCTTCCGTATCATCGAGTGGTTTTCTGAGGGCGATTTCCTTATTTTTTATCGCACTTAAAAGGACCCTGAGGCAGGAAACCTTTTCCTTGTCTCCTGCCTTAAGGGCATCGGTCATATCTTTTTTTAATTTTTCAGTCAGCATCAATAGAACGACCTTACTTTCTGCATTCTCTTGACTGCACGTTTACGCGCGGCAATGGCTTTGCGCTTCTTCTTTACGCTTGGCTTCTCGTAAAACTCGCGTTTGCGGACTTCCGAGAGGACTCCTGCTTTTTCAACCTGCTTTTTGAATCTCTTTACTGCGCTTTCAAATGGTTCGGTATCTCTGATTCTGATTCCGGGCATGAATTAAAAACACCCCCTCTCCAATACGGGTTTCTTGTAAAACCAAGTCCTTATATAAGATGGCATAGCGGGTGTCAAGGATGAATCATGGGATTCTCAATGTTCAACCCATTCGGAAATTTGCTTAAGAGCGGCATTGTGTATAACTGATTTTTTGTCTTTCTTCGGAACATCTGGAGACGGGATGATGCCGTAATTTATGTTCATAGGCTGGAAATTTATAACAGCCGGGTCCGTAATATGATTGATCAAGGCCCCTGCTGCAGTCTGTGGGGGAGGCGGGAAAAATCCTGTGCCTGAAATCTTTGCTGCCATTGACATGCCTGCTATTATCCCGGAGCAGGCGGATTCCATATATCCCTCGACGCCGGTGAGCTGGCCTGCAATGATGATGTTCGGATGAGTGCGCAGGCTCAGGTCTTTTTCAAGCACCCTTGGTGAATCGATGAACGTGTTCCTGTGGATAGAGCCATATCTCAGAAAAACGGCTCCGGCCAATCCAGGTATGAGCCTGAAGACCTTGTCCTGTCCCGGATAGCTCAGCCGGGTCTGAAATCCCACCATGTTGAATGCATCCCCCTTGAGCGTCTCTTTTCTCAGCTGGACAACTGCATAAGGCCTTTTCCTGTACGGGGATCTTTGATTCCTACAGGTCTCATCGGCCCGAACCTGAGGCTTTGAGAACCGCGCTCGGCAATAACTTCAACAGGAAGACATCCTTCAAAATATTTCTTGTCTTCAAACGTATGAGGTGAGACTTTATCGGCTTTTATCAGCTCATCTAGGAACAGGTTGTATTCGGACTCATCAAGCGGGCAATTGATATAATCACCTTCATCGTCGGACCACCTGGAGCCGAAAAATGCCTTTTTCATATCAATGCTTCCTGAATCGATTATGGGGGCAATTGCATCATGAAAGAACATTCTGCCGGAACCGGTTATTTTCGATATGTCATCTGCAAGCGCATCGGATGTTAGAGGTCCTGTTGCGATAATGCAGTTTGCTTCAAGTGGAACGGATTTAATCTCGGAGCGATTGACCGTAATAAACGGGTTTGAACTGATAGCATCGGTGATAAAAGCTGCAAAACCTTCCCTGTCAACTGCCAGGGCTTTACCGGCCGGAACCCTTACGGAAAGGGCCGCTTTCATTACAAGCGAACCCATGATTTCCATTTCCGCTTTTAACAGACCATGTGCCGTAATGGGGTCGGTGCCTTTGAGCGAATTGCTGCATACGAGTTCGGCCAGCAAGCCAGTCGAATGGGCCGGTGTCATTTTTTCGGGCCTCATCTCAAAAAGATCTACTCTGATACCTTTTTGCGAAAGGAACCATGCGGCTTCGCAACCGGCCAGACCTCCGCCGATCACGATAACCGGGCTATTCATTTTCTTTGTGTTCGCAATCGGGATTGGGGCAGACAAGCTGCTTTCCTTTTCTTATTAGGAACATTGCCCCGCATGCAGGGCATTTCTTGTCCACAGGTTTAGTCCAGCACAGGAATTTGCAGTCCTTGACAGTGCACGAATAAAAGGCCTTTCCTTTCTTTGACCTGCTCTGACGGATTTCACCTGTGCAACCTGGTACAGGACATTTGAATCCCATTGTAACAGGAGAGATGTTTTTGCAGGCCGGATATGAGCTGCACGCAAGGAAAGGTCCGAACCTTCCGCGTTTGAGAATCATGGAAGAGCCGCATTTGTCGCATTTCCTGTCCGTCATCTCATCTTTCTTGACGGGTTTCGTATTTTTGCAGGCAGGATAGCCGCTGCATGCCAGGAACACGCCGAAGCGCCCCTTTTTCATTATCATGAAGGCGCCGCATTTTTCACATACCTCTTCCGTCGTTTCTTCGGGGGGTGTTTCTTTCGATACGATGCCGCCGGTTGTATCCCTTGCATATTCTTTCGTGTTCGTGCATTGGGGATATCCCGAGCAGCCAAGGAAATAGCCGTTCTTGCCTAGCTTGATCATCATTTCCTTTCCGCATGCTTCGCACATGACGCCTGAAGGGCGGTGGCCGGTCTTGATGTTCTCCATCTCTTTCAAGGCCTTTTCATGTTCGCCGTTATAGGTGGAAAAGAAATTTTCCATGGTATTGAGGTAGCTGTCCTTGCCTTCCTCGATCTCGTCCAGTTCATCTTCCATTTTTGCAGTAAAGCCTACATCAAGGATATTGGGATAGTGTTTAACAAGCAGCCTGTTTACATCCCGTCCAAGTTCGGTCGGCATGAACGCGCCGTTCTCGATTACAACATAGCCCCTGTCCTGAATAGTCGAGATGATAGGGGCATAGGTGCTTGGCCTGCCTATGCCTTTTTCCTCAAGTTCCTTTATAAGGCTTGCTTCGTTGTATTTTGCGGGGGGCTGGGTGAAATGCTGCGAGGGATCAATTGAAACGAGCTTGAGCCTGTCACCTTGTTTGAGACCTTCAGGCAGAATGCCCTCATCCTCTTCATCCTGTGATTTGTACAGTTTCAAAAAACCGTCAAATTTCAGCACCGAACCCGTAGCGCGAAGTCCGATGCCATTAGCTGTGAAATCGATAGATGTCTGCTCGAAAAGCGCGCTCTTCATCTGGGAAGCGACGAAACGTTTGAAGATGAGGTCATAGAGTGCGAACTGGTCTTTGCTGAGAAAGGATTTTATCGACTCCGGTGTGTTTTCAAGTGTGGCGGGTCTTATTGCCTCGTGAGCTTCCTGGGCTGATTTCTTTGCTTTGTATAGCATGGGCTTTTCCGGGAGATATTCTTTTCCGAAAAGAGCCGGTATAAAGTCACGGACCTGGCTGAGGGCATCTTTCGAGACGACAGGCGAGTCTGTCCTCATGTATGTGATGAGGCCCGTCATATCGCCTGTCTTTCCTATGGCTATTCCCTCATAAAGCTGTTGTGCAATGAGCATGGTCTTTTTGGATGAAAATCTGAGCCTGCGTGACGCTTCCTGCTGAAGTGTGGAAGTGATGAAGGGCGGCAACGGGTTGCGGGAGCGCGCCTTCTTCTTATATTCTCTGATTACGGCCTCACCGGCCTTCTTTATCTTTTCTGCAATTGATGTGGCAGTTTTTTCATCCGGTATATTCTTGGGATCAATGACTTTGGCCTTTATTTCCTGGCCGGATGATGTTTTCAGGCATACTTCGATCGTCCAGTATTCCACGGATTTGAAGGCCTCGATCTCGTCCTGGCGTTCGCAGATAAGCCTTACTGCAACCGATTGAACCCTACCGCCTGAAAGTCCCCGCTTGACCTTCCGCCAGAGAAGGGGGCTCATTGTGTAGCCTACGATCCTGTCCATTGAGCGTCTTGCCATCTGAGCGTCGTACAGGTTTCTGTCAAGAGATTTGGGGCTTGAAACGGCCTCTTCAATCGCCTTCTTCGTTATCTCGTGAAATATTATGCGGCTGACTTCCTTATCCGGTCCTGCCAGCTCTTCTGCAATGTGCCATGCAATTGCCTCACCTTCGCGGTCAGGGTCGCTTGCAAGGTATATATGGCTTGTTTTTTCGGCAGCAGCCTTAAGCCTTTTTACGACATCTTTTTTTTCGGGTTTGACACTGTATGCGGGTGAAAAATCACCTTTTACATCTACTCCCAGGGTAGATTTGGGAAGGTCTTTTATATGCCCCATGGTTGCCTCGACCTCGAAATCCCTGCCCAGAAAACGCTTTATGGTTTTCGCCTTCGTAGGTGACTCTACAATAACAAGAGCTCTAGCCATTTGTTCTCCTTATCGAATATCTGCCGCCGTCGATCCTGGAAATAAACCCTCCAAGCTCCAGCATGGTTATATCCCTTAGTACATCCGCGACATCCGCTTTAAGCTCGAATGCAACTTCATCTATACTCATCGGACGGGCTGAGAGAAACTCAAGCAGTCTGTTGCCCGATTCTTGTTCACTGTTTTTTAGGATTGCTTTCAAATGAGGCGCTGTTTCAGCAACGACATCTTCGGCGCTTTCAACCAGGACAGCACCCTGACGGATAAGGCTATGCGGGCCTTTAGAGCGGATATTTGTAACGGCCCCCGGAACAGCCATGCAGGTTCTTCCCTGTTCCGCCGCAAGCCTTGCCGTTATCATTGCACCTGAATTGAGTGTTGCTTCTACAACTATTATGCAGTCTGAAAGACCTGAGATAATGCGGTTTCTTCTTGGAAAGTTTTCCGGTCTCGGGTCCGTGCCCGGGGCGTATTCGGTAATTATCGCTCCTTTACCTGATATCCTTTCGGCAAGGCTTTTGTTTTCAGGCGGATAAATTTTATCGATCCCCGATCCCATAACCGCAACGGTCCCTGATATGCCTTCAAGCGCGCCGAGATGCGCCTGGGTATCTATGCCGCGGGCCAGACCAGATACAATGGTTATTCCTTTAAGGCTAAGGTCTTTGGCCAGGGAGAATGAAATTTCCCTGCCGTAATGGGAAGGCGCTCTGGTGCCTACAATAGCGGCTGCCGGTTCAATCGCATTCAAGTCCCCGATTATATAAAGGAGCACAGGCGGGTCTGGAATCTGCCTGAGGAGTGTCGGGTATTCAGGGTCATTCAGGCAGACAGTATAGGCATTGACATCCTTTAGCGTTTTCATTGCAGCCTTTACTTTGGATGGTTCAGGCCCTTTGATAAGTGCCTCTATCTGAGTTCTTTTTAAAAAATCAATGGACCTTATTTCTCCTGGCTTAAAGCTGAGGACTCTTTCAGCCGAACCGAAGCGTTCTACAAGCTTTGAAATGCTAGCAGGTCCTATGCCCGGAATCAAACTCAGTGTTATAAGGTCTTCATGAATTATTCGGTCTACCATAACGGTCTTCGGGGTACAGTAAAGGAACATGGGGTGTCAAGTGTGTTTGTATTATACCAGTCCGTGTTGTCTGATATATTCTAATGATATCAAGGTGTTTTGAAGTCAAATACCTTGAGCATCCCGTTCAGATAGTTACATGTCCATAATTCGGTGATGCCGCCATCTTCATAGATATCAACTCCGACAGGATGTTTAGATGATTCCCATTCGCCAAGTAGTCTAAGGTCTGACGTCGAAAATGCCTGCATGGTGTTGGAAAAGTAGCATACCAGGAAAATAAGACTACCGTCTTTTGAAAGGACTGCGGTTCTCGGAGATTCGCCTGTGGGTGTTTGTGACACAATTGTCCTGCTTGTTATATCTATCTTGACCAGTCTGGATTCGGAATTGAGTGTGACATAAAGGTTTTTCCCGTCGGTTATGACGTGCCGGGGATTGATTCCGGCAGTTATTTCACCGGTTTTCTTCATGCCAGCAATATCGACGACACTGATCCCGCTGCCCCCAGTGAGCGCGATAAAAAGCGTCTTTGAGTCAGGGGAAACAGCAAGCCCCCTCGGGATGGTCCCTGTGTTTATATCTTTGACTTTTTCCCACTCGCCGGGATTATCTGAAAATGTTTTAATGATGCTTACAC
The DNA here is from genome assembly GCA_964400685.1 of uncultured Bacteriovoracaceae bacterium. GTDB lineage: Bacteria > Desulfobacterota > Desulfomonilia > UBA1062 > UBA1062 > DATCTV01. Next base: position 47,981 of record CAYNVT010000013.1, read on the forward strand.
TATTCGAATGCCAGTTGGAAACGAAGACATATCTTCCGTCCGGGCTTGGTGCGATAACCTTGGGCGTTTTGCCAGTCTTAATGAATAAAAGCCGGATTTCCCTTAAGTGAGACATTTCCCCGTCTGCGGGATAGTCATGAACTTTTACAGCCCTGCAGGGTTTTCCTGGGCAGCAGGTTTCACCTCCCATTATATCCCATACGACAATGCCTCCAGCATTATGAAGTGAAATCCAGAGATAGCGACCGCCGTGTGTAAGCGCTGCCTCGACTGGCTTTTCCTCAAATGAATCAATAGGGACTTTCCTGTCGTAATCGAAGCCCGTTCCCTTAGTAGGTATGAAAGAGAGTTTTCTCATGAGCTTTCTGGATTTGCGGTCAAACTCGTACACGCTCATGCCTTCAAGGTTCATTGAATAAACCCTTGAGCCGTCAGGGCTTATGAGTACGGATTTAACACCGTATGTTGCGCTGATGGTCCCGGTGTCTTCAAGCTGAAGCGGCGGGTTATTATCTTCAGCGACTGCGGTTGAAGCAATGATGAAGAAGAGGAGATTCAGTACGATTAACAGTAAATGATTCCTTTTTTTCATTTCCGCCTCGAAGAAAATATTGCACTGAGCTGCGATATCAGCATCCCGGAAAGCATAAGGATGCAGCCGAAAATGTCCCTTACGCCCAGATGTTCATTCAAAAGCATCCATCCGCCCAGGGCTGCGAAGAATGTCTCAAGGCTCATTATTATAGCTGCATGTGCAGGGTTCGCCTTTTCCTGGACGATTACCTGAATTGTGAAAGCCACTCCCGCAGACATGAAGCCTCCATAAAGTATCGGCCACATTGCGCCCTGAATGCCTGATATCGTTATCTGCTCCAGAGGCAGAGCAACCAGAAGGCTAAGAATGGAGGCTACTGCAAACTGCAGGAAAGCGAGCATTATGGGGCCCACCCTCGATGAGAATATGCCTATAAGCGTGATATGAATTGCCCAGAAAAAGGCGCTTATGAGCACAAGCATATCGCCGAGATTTATTGATAGGTCCTCTTTTATGCTCAGGAAGTAAAGGCCGATAACGGCCATGACTGCACCTGCCCAGGTCCCTTTGCCGATTTTACGGCCCCAGAAATAATTTATAATCGGAACAAGGACGACATAAAGGCCTGTTATGAATCCTGCCTTGCCTGCTGTCGTGTATACCACGCCCCACTGCTGGAAACCGGATGCCACGAACAATGCAGCTCCGCAGCAGAGACCGCCTGATAATATTCCCTTGATTCCGGCCCTTTCGCTCAAGGCTGGTGACAGGGCGGATTGTTCCTTCCTTCCTTTTCTGTTAATGAGCAGCAGGGGAATAAGGCTGAGTGCGCCAAGCGCAAAACGGCAGGCGTTATAAAGCATGGGGCCCACATACTCCATGCCCTTTCTTTGCGCGACAAACGCAAATCCCCAGATTGCCGCCGCAACGAGCAGCATCAAATCGTTTCGCACATTATGGCTTTCTGTTTTTGACAAAATCAGCCCCTGAAGAATTCCCTTACAAGTCCTGCAAGTTCGACGTAATCGTCTATCATGCATGCCTTCTGCCTGAAAGCGGCGGCGCCATCCATGCCCTTAACATATTGTGATATAAACTTCCTCATGTAATGTGTGGCCTTGTTATGCCCGAGATATGAACACAGCATTTCAAGGTGCTCAATGATAACACAGCATTTCTCATCCAGGCCCGGAGGCGTGTTTCCCGAGAGCTCGGTGAATATCCAGGGCCTGCCTATGGCGGCCCTTCCTATCATGAAAGCATCCGCTCCGATCGATTTAAGCCTCATAATATCTTCGACTCTCTTTATGTCACCGCTTGCAATTACTGGTACATTCAGAGCCGACTTGAGCTTTTCAAGCATCTGCCATGAAGGTGTGTTTTTGTACATGTCAGAGCGTGTCCTCGGATGGATTATAACAGCAGATGCGCCGATATCAACAAGCCTTGATGCAAGCTCATCCGCATTCAGAAGGTCCTGATCCCAGCCCGAACGCATCTTTACGCTGACAGGAATTTTTACAGCTTTGCATATTTCACTGACAATCCTAACGGCCGTAAGAGGTGTTTTCATCAGAGCAGCGCCGGCGCCTTTCAGGACGACCTTCTTTACAGGGCAGCCCATGTTTATGTCGATGCCGTCAAAACCACTGCTTTCAAGTATCCTTGATGCATGGGCCATTTCGTCCGGATCAGATCCG